>CAJUFW010000284.1 GCA_910585655.1 uncultured Lachnospiraceae bacterium | reverse complement strand
CGGGAGAGCGCCGTAAAAGAGAGATTCTCCAATCGTCTATACATCCGTTCATAAAACGAAACACCCAAAGTATCTGCCGCTCTCTCCTGATCCATTTCCTTTAGCCAGCTCTCGTCTGCAAGCAGCGCAGCTTCGTAGGCATAAGGTCCTCCCGGACTTCGGCAAATACGCAATGCTTCTTCATTCAAAGCCTTCGCCCCTTCTAATAACTGCCCTGCCAGCAAGGAAAGCACGGAAAAAAAGCGAGTCTGATCCGTATCCTCCCGGTACTCCTTTTGCTGCTGCATAAGCCATCCTTCCGGATCCGGATAGCTTTCCGCAAAGCTATAGAGCTTTATTATCATCTCTTCTAACGCGGCGTCATTTTTCCCGGAAGCATACATTTCTGCAAACTCCCGAAATTCCGGGCTGTTTTCCTCATAATAATCCTCTAACATCCGTTCACAGACATCAGCTCTCATCAACAGCAGTTCCGCCTCGTCTGCTACCCGGAAGCCAGGATCCAAATCAATATCATGAAAATGTTCCTCTACTACTCTTTTACAAAAACTGTCAATTGTACTGATCTGTGCGCTGTGAAGCAAAGTAGCCTGATTCATCAGCCGTTCGCTCTGCTCGGTCTGTTCGGAGCCTTCTATCTGTTCTAACGCCTGCTCTAAGGCGTCGCCGATTCGTTCCCGCATCTCCGCTGCCGCTGCTCTTGTAAACGTCACCACCAACAGTCGATCCACGTCTACCGGATGCTCTGTCTGTGTAATCATTTTTAAAATTCGTTCTACCAGAACCGCCGTTTTTCCGGAGCCTGCCGCTGCCGATACCAATAGATTTCGGTTCCGTAGCCGGATCACTTGTTGCTGCTCCGGCGTCCAAATTCGTTCCTTTGCCATTTCCTTCTCCTATTCCTGATCTGCCTCTGTCCTGGCATCCATCTCGGATAATCCCGCTTCCTCTGCCTCTAGCTGCCGCCAAATCTCCTGCTCTTCCAGATCCGAAAGCTTTCGGTTCCGGTAGCCCTCCAAACGGCGGTCAAAGCCGCAGATACTATGGTATTCGCAATAATCACAGCCCGTCTTTTTACCAAGCTGATATGGCATTACCGCAATCATGCCAGATAAAATTTCCTCCTCGGTCTGTTTGATCTGTCCCTCTGCATGACGCATCAGCAAGCCCATCTGATGCTCGGAAGCCACATGAGACGAAGAAGTA
>CAJUFW010000283.1 GCA_910585655.1 uncultured Lachnospiraceae bacterium | reverse complement strand
AGGTATTTTCCTTAGGAGATGATACCAAAACCTATCCTGCAGCCGACGTTTTGATCGGGCAAAAGGACTGTGGCGAGACTACGGTAGTGATCGGCGGCGGACTGGTCGGCTGTGAAACCGCGCTCTGGCTGTCACAGCAAGGGAAAAAAGTAACGATTGTCGAAGCACTGGGCAAGATTTTGGCAGTCAACGGACCACTCTGCCATGCCAACAGTGAAATGTTAGAAGCCCTGATTCCATACCATGGCATTCAGGTACTTACCAACGCCAAGGCTTCCTCCTATCAAAACGGAATCCTTACGGTAGAAACACCGGAAGGCAGCAAGGAACTTTCCTGCGACAGCGTAATCCTGTCTGTTGGCTATCAGGAAGAAAACAGCCTCTATCATGAGCTGGAATTTGAAGTTCCGGACATCCATTTGTTAGGCGATGCCAGAAAAGTATCAAATATTATGTACGCGATCTGGGATGCCTTTGAAGTCGCAAACCATATCGAATAATCATAACAAAGCACTATCTAAATCAAGGCTGCGTCTCTTCGTAAGACGCAGCCTTCCTCTACAATAATGTAGCAGTTTAGCCTATTTTCAGAAAGGATTTTCGTCATCTATGCACCTGTTTACTATATTTCACATGTTTTTTGCAAAATTATTCAAGCATTTTTCTTTTCTTTTTTTTCTGCCACTATGCGGACTGTTGTTTTTGTGCTGTCTTTGTCTTGGACTGACAGGCTGTAGCAGGGCAGAGTCCGAGACTTCTTTACCGACTCTTTTGGAACCGCTTAGCCGCTCGGATTTTCTGTTAAATACCATCGTTACTATCACGCTCTATGACCGCGGCGACGAAGCTCTGATCGAAGAATGCTTTGAACTTTGTCGGGAGTATGAGGCGCTGTTTAGCCGGACCGCGGCAGAGAGCGAAATTAACCAGATCAATCATGCCAGCCAGTTCCCGGTAACGGTATCTCCGGCAACCGCCGAACTGCTTTCTCTTGCCCTTTCTTACAGCGAGCTTTCAGAGGGCGCCTTTGATCTGACGGTCGCGCCTTTAACTTCCCTCTGGGATTTTACTTCCCTGCAGCCGGTCAGACCCTCCGATCAACAGATCCAAGAGGCACTCCGGCATATTGATTATCGTATTGTACAGCTAGACGGTCTTCAGGTTACGCTTACCGACCCAAACGGCGCTATCGATCTTGGCGCCATCGCCAAAGGCTATATTGCAGACCGACTCAAAGAACATTTGCTTTCTAAAGGGGTAGAAAGCGCGCTCCTTTCTTTAGGAGGCAACATTTTGTGTATCGGTGGGAAAGCCGGCGCGAACGGCAAGCAGGATAGCTTTCAGATCGGAAGAGCACACGTCTGAACTCCAGTCAC
>CAJUFW010000282.1:680-1423 GCA_910585655.1 uncultured Lachnospiraceae bacterium | reverse complement strand
CGCTGCGCCGATTTTACCCCAATCCCCGGGACACGCAGCAGCATATGATAATCCGCCCGATTGATCTCTACCGGAAACAGCTCTAAATGACGGATCGCATAGTCGCATTTCGGATCAAGCAGCATATTGAAGTTCGGACGATCTTCCGACAGCAGCTCTCCGATTTGAAACTGGTAATAACGCAGTAAAAAATCTGCCTGATAAAGTCGATGCTCCCGGTCAAGCTGCGTCCTGTCCTTCCAGTCTGGCATATCGCTGTCCTGATTGACGTTGACAAAGGCAGAATAAAACACCCGTTTCAGATCAAACTTCTGATACAAACTTTCTGTCACTGCCATAATCTGGTAATCCGTCTCCCCAGTTGCACCAATAATCATCTGCGTAGACTGACCTGCCGGAACAAAACCACTCGTGACACCGCCTAACATCGGTTTCCCTAAGCGATAAGAGGTTCTCTCATATTCCGTTCCAAGTTCCTTCGCCTCGACGAGCTTTCCTTTCTCGCTAACGCCTTGTTTAAAGCCCTGCTCCAAGCTTTTTTCCTCTCCCAACAGATAGCCGCCTCCTGGCAGACGCTCTCTGGCGATCTGACGATTTTGCTGGATCCCAAGCTGGATTTGGCGCATAGGAGTTAGAATCGTCTTTCGCGATTTATTAGGAGCCAGCGTCCGTAGACCTTCCGCAGTCGGCAGCTCCAAGTTGACGCTCATCCGGTCTGCCAGCCAGCCGATTTGCTCAGTAAT
>CAJUFW010000282.1:0-670 GCA_910585655.1 uncultured Lachnospiraceae bacterium | reverse complement strand
TCTGCGGATCTGCCCCCGGGATCGCCTTCACATGAATATATCCGGCAAAACGATACTTTAGGCGCAAGAGCGCTACCGTCTCTAACATCCGCTCCGCCGTGGCGTCTGGAGTCGGATAGATTCCCGAACTTAAAAACAGACCTTCGATATAATTCCGCCGATAAAACTCCATCGTCAGCCCAGCCGCTTCCTCCGGCGTAAAAGTCGCCCGCAGGACGTCGTTTTTTGCCCTGTTAATGCAATATTTACACTGAAAAATACATTCGTTGGTCATTAAAATCTTCAAAAGAGAAATACATCTGCCATCCGCAGCAAAGGAATGGCAGATGCCACATTTTAATGTATTTCCTATAGAATCCCCGGTTCCGCTCCGGTCTACCCCGCTGGAGGTACATGCCACGTCATATTTCGCCGCGTACCCTAAGATCTCCAGTTTTCTTTCTAGGGACAGTCCTTCCTGCACTACCATACTCTATCACCTCAAGCCTATGATTTTAACCCGAATATACGTTTGTATGTATTATAGCACAGGATACCGACAGAAGCAAGCACTTTTTCAGAACATACGTTTATTATTTTTTTACAACTTAATTCTGTTCCAAACTATATTTTACTTTGCTGCTTTGCTACTCTTCTATATCCTCTGTTTTCTCCTCACAGATTACTTTTA
>CAJUFW010000281.1 GCA_910585655.1 uncultured Lachnospiraceae bacterium | reverse complement strand
AATTTTCCCTTTGAACTTCATTCTAAACAAACAGGCAAATTCCTATCACCTGTCTCCCACGGAACTGTCAACCGGCTTGTCCTACCAGTTCAGGTTGAGCAAAACGGATATAACAATAAATGCCAGGGCTAAATACTTTGTGATCTTATTCATAGCCCCTTCCATGGAACGCCCTTTATTCTTTCCCCAATACGTATCTGCCACACCGTTGATCGCTCCGGTCAGTCCGGCACTCTTGCCCTCCTGCATCAGCACGATCACGACCAGCCCGATACATACTGCTACATATATCAGCGTTACAATCAGTCTTATTACCTGCACTTTTACACCTCCTGAATAGCCTCCATACTCATAACGTATAAATTCTATCACAAAACAACCCGGATTTCAAGGTATATTTTTGTTTCTTTTGCCGTACAGCAAAAACCACGTTCTCCGCTCTCTATGCCTTGACAAGCAGAGAAGTTCCGGTCATCTCTTTTGGCTGCTCCATTCCCATCATTTCGATTAAGGTCGGCGCAATATCAGCCAGACATCCGCCTTCCCGTAACGTATAGGCTTTGTCATAATTCACCAAAATAAACGGCACCGGATTGGTCGTATGCGCCGTAAACGGTACGCCTGTCTCATAGTCTACTAACTGTTCGGCATTTCCATGGTCGGCGCAGATAAACATCTGACCGTCTACCTCTAGCAGCGCGTCTACTGCCTGCCCGACGCATTCATCTACCGCTTCGATTGCTTTGATCGCTGCCTCCTGCACTCCGGTATGACCGACCATATCCGGATTGGCAAAATTGACGACTATCACATCATACTTATCGGACTTGATCGCTTCTACCAGATTCTTTGCCACTTCATAAGCGCTCATTTCCGGCTGCTGGTCATACGTCGGTACTTTCGGCGAATTAACTAAAATCCGCTCCTCTCCCTCATTTGGAGCCTCTACCCCGCCATTAAAGAAAAAGGTAACGTGCGCATACTTTTCCGTCTCTGCGGTACGGAGCTGCTTTTTCCCGTTGGCAGCTAAAAATTCTCCAAAGGTATTATGAATCTCTACCTTGTGGAAAGCTACTAATTTATTTGGAATCGTCACGTCATATTCGCTAAAGCAGACATAGGTCGTCTCAATTCTGCCGCCCTTCCGCTCAAATCCGGTAAATTCTTCCTCGCAAAAGGCTCTGGAAATCTCACGGGCGCGATCCGGACGGAAGTTATAAAAGATCACGGAATCTCCGGTTTTTACAGTAGCTACCGGCTTTCCATCTTTCAAAATAACGGTCGGAAGCACAAATTCGTCGTTGACTTCCTGGTCATAGGAAGCCTGAACTGCCTGTACCGGGCATTCTGCGGTTTCTCCTATTCCCTCAACCAACGCCTGATATGCCTTTTCTACCCGATCCCAGCGGTTATCCCGATCCATCACATAATAACGCCCCATCACCGTCGCCACTTCACCGACTCCAAG
>CAJUFW010000280.1 GCA_910585655.1 uncultured Lachnospiraceae bacterium | reverse complement strand
TAATATTCGTACCATTTTGCCTGTTCCTGATAGAGCCTTGCATATTCGCTATCCGGTTGAGAAAGCAGTTCTTCGTGGGAACCGTCCTGTATGATTTTTCCATCCTTTAACACGATAATCCGTTCTGCCAGAGCTGCCAAACTGATTCTATGGGTAACGAAAAGAACCGTTTTCCCCTCTGACATTTTTATGTACTGTTGAAAAATATCTGCCTCTGCAATCGGATCCAAATTGCTTGTCGGTTCATCTAATATCATAAAATCCCCATTTCGATAAACCGAACGCGCAATCGCCAACTTTTGCCACTCTCCTCCGGACAGTTCTGTGCCTCCTATCGTTTTTCCCAGCACCGCATCTAACGGTAATCCCTCACAGCCTGCAAATTCCAGGGCTTCCCGTATCTTCTCTTCCTTTTTTCCTCCCCTCACATCCCCTAAAAAAACATTTTCTCTTACGGTAAATGTCTCATAATGGACGGGATCCTGCGTTACGATACTTCGGTTAAAATTCAATTTTTCAGCGCAATACTCAAAAATCGGATTGCCGTTTATATTCACTTCTCCCTCTGTCGGGACAAGAAGCCCCTCTATCAGCTTGATCAAGGTTGTTTTTCCTGCTCCGTTTTCTCCGACTACGGCAATTTTTTCTCCCTTCTTTATCTGAACATGGATGTTCTCCAATACATATCTCTCCGTAAAAGGATAGCGGTATGTTACATTTTTTAGTTCCAACGTTTCTATCTCGTCACACTCTTTTTTCCCATTTTTCTGCTCTGCCAAGTCTATCAAATCAAAAAACTGTGCCGCTTCATTCTTTTTTGCAACTAGCGTCGCGATTCCGGTTAAAAGCTCTTTCGTGTCATTCACTAACGTAGAAACCAAGGACAAGGAAGCTCCCAATCCGCCAAGGGACAGCTTTCCTAACGCCATTAAAGCAATCGCCAGTACGTTACCTGCTAAAATTGCCCCATTGGTCAAAAAATTATTGATCATTAAAAACTTCGCCCGGTTTTGAATCATCTCGGTTTCGTTTTGTGTATATACATCGGCGCAGTTCTTCCATTTTTTATAAAAGAAACCATACAGATTGCCCATTTTTAATTCCTTTACCGAAGAAGACACCATCAGATCCTGAAAATAATTTGCTTTCCGCAGCAATCCTATATTCTGCTTCATAAACTGAAACATCATCTTCTGACCTAATGTATTTACCCAGATGGTGGGAAGCGGCGCAAGCAACGCGGTCAGACACAGCCACGGACTGAACAAAAAGAGCGTCGCTACTACGGATAGAATCGATATTGTCTTTACCACGACACAGTATCCTTGCAGCATCACATTGGTCGTAATTCCTCCATACCGCGTATCTACAAAGCGAAACACTTGCTCTATTCGATCATTTAATTTTGCCGACTCAAAATACTCCGGAAAAATTAAAGACAGTTTTTGATAGAGCCTAGAATTCAAATACTCTTGCTGACGATTTGCCTGAACCAAATTCAACTGTTCGATATCATCATATAAATAGACATACCGTTCTAACAGCCCTGTCAAATAATGAATTCCACTGTAAACAAG
>CAJUFW010000279.1 GCA_910585655.1 uncultured Lachnospiraceae bacterium | reverse complement strand
AGACGTGTGCTCTTCCGATCTCCATAACTGGTTTTTTGGCAGAAGGATCTAGGCTTTGTGACCAGATATTTAAGTATTGGCAGTCCTCGTTTTTTGGCCAGAAGCGATGCGGTGACATCAGATCCCCCGACGGAGATTCTTCCTCCAGGAGAGGACAGACATAACCATAATGAAGAGCATCCCGGATTCCTTCCCAAGGCTCCGGCTCTTCTGGCATACGGAACCGTTTGGCGTGCGCGTAGCGAATACCATAAAAGGTATAAGTGCTTCCATAACGAAAGCCGCGGAGTTTCCCTGCTTTTGTCTGTACAACAGGGGAGTTTAACGTACAAAAAAATTCCTTTTCTGTGAAAAAGTCTTTTTCCATCATAAGTTTTTCCTTTCTGTTTTGGTTTTTTATTTAATTTCCTTTTGCGGTTGCCTAATCCTTCGCTTAGCTTAACAGAAAGGAGACTGTATTTCTATAGAAAAGGGCAAAAAGGAAATAAAGTGGTGAAAATAGGAAACAAAAAGACAGGCAGACAGGGAAAGAAAAAATTGCTTGTTAGAAGGAAACAAATGCCGTAGCGTCTGTACAGGGAATTTCGTAAAATGAAACTACAGAAGCAAAAGGGAATCATTTATTATACGAGGAGGACTTAGGATGAAAAGAAAAGTAGAAACAAGAAGAAAACGAATTGCATGTTTACTAATGCTGTGCTTGTTGTCTGTTAGTGTGCTTGCTGCCTGCGCCAAAAGGGAGAAAAATGGGCAAGATATCCAGGGAACGAAAGAGAGCGAGGGGCAAATGGCAGACAAGGAGGAAGCAGAAGGAGCTGGGCAGGACGAAGGAAAAGAGCAGCAGGAAGAATCGGAGCAGGAAAGCGAAACGGCGGGCTGGACATGGCCGTTAGCCGAGCAAAAAGAGCTTTCTGTTTGGATAGCCTGGTCGAATGAGTATAGTCTTGATCCGAATGAACTACTTGGCATTCAGGCAATCGAAAAGGCAACAAATGTCCATATCAATTGGAATACGGTAGCGGATCATGAAGCAGGCGAAAAGTTTGGACTGATGATTGCCTCTGGGGATATTCCGGATATTATCCGGGGAGCTAACAGTTATTATAGCGGCGGTCTTTCTAAAATGGTCGAAGATGGAATTTCGGTGGATCTGACAGAGGCAGTTTCGGCTTATATGCCTACCTATATGGCGCTGATTGAGGGAAATGAGAGTCTGCAGCGGGATACGGTGACAGACGATGGCAGACGGGTAGCAGTTTATACGATTACCTCGGACTTTGGCAGGTTGGAAGGAGAACGTGCCTGGGGAGGGCTTTGTGTCCGTCAGGATTGGCTAGATGATCTGAATTTGGAAATACCGGTGACAATTGAGGATTGGCATAAGGTGTTGACTGCGTTTAAGGGAATAGAGGGATGTGAAGCTCCGCTGATGATTGGTAAAAACGGTACGGATACCTATGGAAGCTGGGTGTCTGCCTATGGTGTAGGACCAGCTTTTTATCAAAGCGACGGCGTGGTAAAATACGGTCCGGCAGAGCAAGGCTATAAAGAGTTTTTAGAGACTTTCCGCCAGTGGTATGAAGAAGGTTTGATTGATAAGGACTTTATGGCTAATGATGCAGGCTTTATGGCAGCCGGGGAATACATCGGTACAGGACGTGCCGGGGCGTCTGCTAATATCGTAGGCTT
>CAJUFW010000278.1 GCA_910585655.1 uncultured Lachnospiraceae bacterium | reverse complement strand
TGATAGCTGGTATGCGCCAGGGCGCAGACCTCATCCAGAAGAGCCTTGTTGGTGTCCACCGTAAACAGGGAATCCACATCCTGAACGACGACTGCCAGACGCTCCAACCCCATACCGGTATCAATATTTTTCTGAACCAGCTTTGTATAATGATGATTCCCGTCGCTTTCAAACTGGGTAAAGACGTTGTTCCATACTTCCATATAGCGGTCGCATTCACAGCCTACTTTACAATCCGGCTTTCCGCAGCCGTATTTTTCCCCCCGGTCATAATAGATTTCGGAACAAGGACCGCAAGGACCGGCACCATGTTCCCAAAAATTGTCACAGTCTCCGTTTTCATCCCGATAAAAACGAGTGATCTTTTCTGCTGGAACTCCGATTTCCTTTGTCCAAATCTCAAACGCTTCTTCATCTTCACAATAAATAGAAGGATAGAGCCGTTCTGCCTCCATCCCGACAACCTCGGTTAAAAATTCCCATGACCAGCGGATCGCCTCTTTTTTAAAATAGTCGCCAAAAGAAAAGTTTCCCAACATTTCAAAAAAGGTCAAATGCCTGGCGGTCTTTCCAACATTTTCCATATCACTTGTACGAATACATTTCTGGCATGTCGTCACACGCTTCCTAGGCGGAATTTCCTGTCCGGTAAAATACGGCTTTAGCGGCGCCATCCCGGCACCAATTAACAACAGGCTTTTATCATTTTTCGGCACTAAAGAAAAGCTCTCAAGCTTTAGATGCCCGTTTCTTTGTTCAAAGTAGTCCAAAAACATTTTCCGCAGTTCATTGACTCCATATGGTTTCAAAATGGATTCCTCCCTCATATTGATAAAATTCTTTTTAAAGTTTTTCCTTATAAATAAGAATCCTGCAAAGCAGGATTCTCCGCCTGCAGCGGGTCGCTTTAGCGACATATTACTGCTCCGCCGCAGTGCGATCCCGCCCGGAGGGCTTTTTGTATCATAGGGAAGTTTGGAAAACTTTCCTATGATACAAAAAGCAATCGAATACATCAGATGAGGAACAAGTCTCAACTGATGTATTCGATTTTACACAATTTTGATAGATTTGTCAAAAAAATATTGTTCGCAGGAGATTAACCCTTTTGATCCTTTTTCTCCCGAACCATTTTTCCGACAAATACTCCTGCTACCGCCGCGGCTCCAAGCAGAATAAAACGAACCAGATACGTCACGATATGTCCCAAAAATACTGTCATCTTTCTATCCTCCTATTTTTGTAACCTAGTGCCGGTTTGCCAGCTCTTCCATGATTTCCTTCCAGCTCAGCCCGGTTTCTGCCATCAGAACCATCAGATGATACAAATAGTCCGCTATCTCATATTTCAGCTCGACGGCATCCGGATTCTTGGCAGCAATGATAATCTCTGCCGACTCTTCCCCACACTTTTTTAAAATCTTGTCAATTCCTTTTTCAAACAGATAATTGGTATATGAGCCTTCCTTCGGATGCTGCTTACGGTCGGCAATCGTCTGGTAAACTTCCTCTAGCACCGACAGCTTTGATAAAGGAGAGTCAGAATCTGCCGAAGAAGTCTCACGTAAACCATCTTCTTCCGGCAGCATTTGACCACTCGCCGTCCTAACGCTTTGACTATCTGCTTCTGCAGCCAGGTTCGTATAAAAGCAGCTCCGATTTCCGGTATGGCAGGCGGCTCCGATCTGACGAACCTCTGCCAATATCGTAT
>CAJUFW010000277.1:1335-1789 GCA_910585655.1 uncultured Lachnospiraceae bacterium | reverse complement strand
GAGTTCAGACGTGTGCTCTTCCGATCTCGGACCGCCGATTGAGGGATTACAAGGCGCTAAAGCCACGCTGTCCATGGAAAGAGTAATTAGCAAAGTACTAACGCCCAAACGAGCCGCCGCCAAAGCAGCTTCGCAACCGGCATGTCCTGCACCAATTACCACTACATCATATTCTCCCGCCACAAAGCAATCATTTACATTTTTATCACTCAAGCCTGCCAAAAATTCTACCCTCTCTCAAAATAAAGTTTCACGTGAAACATATTTTAAATTATAATAATATTTTCCAAACAAAGCTATAATCTATTGTAATTGTTCTTAAATTATACCATTTATATGAAGAAAAAGCAATAAGCCTGCTATTGCAAAAAGCAAGTATTTATGCTATTATAATTATATAAGCGGGTGATGAAAATTTGGAATTAACAGAAAAAAGACAGGCTCTATTACAAAG
>CAJUFW010000277.1:0-1325 GCA_910585655.1 uncultured Lachnospiraceae bacterium | reverse complement strand
ATGTTTTGAAAACAATATTGAATGTACAGAGTTAGTATTGCACATAGTATTAGAAAAACCAGATTTACAAGTTACGAACGTAAACACTCAGGTTTTTATGACAAACCTACTAAATCGCTCAGTGCAACTGGATATTTTAGCTACGGATAGTCAAGGTAAACAATATAATATAGAAATTCAACGCTCTGATAGTGGAGCCATACCACAAAGGGCTCGCTACAACAGCAGTATGCTTGACGCAAATCTGTTACCTAAAGGCGACGACTTCAGCAATTTGCCAGAAACCTATGTAATATTCATAACCGAACATGATGTATTAAAAGCCAATCGACCAATATATCGGATTGAACGATATATTATGGATACTGGCAACAGCTTTAATGACGGTTCACATATCATCTATGTTAATGGCGCTTGGCGTGACGACTCTCCATTAGGCAAGCTTATGCACGATTTTTCCTGTCCCAATCCAGCGGAAATGTACTACAAAACATTGGCAGAAAGAATACGTTTCTTTAAAGAAAATAAAAAGGAGGTTAGTGATATGAATCAAGCTTTGGAGAAATTTTGGCAAGAAGCTGTTCAAGAGGGTATCCAAAAAGGTATGCAACAAGGCATGCAAAAAGGTATGCAGCAAGGTATGCAACAAGGCTGGCAGCAGGGACAAAGAGAAACTATGGAAGCCATTGCCAAAAGCATGCTACTTTTAGGTAAATACGATATTGAGGAAATAGCTAAAATCTCTGGTCTATCTATAGTAGAAATAGAAAAAATACAGGAACAAAATATTAAACATTAATTTAATAAATAATAAGGCGGCATTCTCCAAACAGAATGCCGCCTTTATTTTACTAAATCAATCTATTCTATACGGAAACCTTAATACCAGCTTCCAGCGCAATTTCCTGTATATCCGGCAAAAATTCGCAACGCGCCGGAATCAGCACATAACAGTCGCTATCAATATCGATTGTCAGCAGAACAAAGCCCAACGGCTGCCAGGCCTTATTAACCCTCTCCAGCCAGATTTCAACATCATCATCCTCAAACAAGCCAAACTGCTCCACCGGCAATCCCTCTGTGCGCACCACAAATAATTCGGAAACCGACTCTGCAAACTCATCGATTGTTTCTTTCCAGTCCAGTTCACAAGCATAATGCTGTTTAATCAGCACGTCTACCAGACCAAGCAGCCAAATCTCACCACTATTGAAAGCTGCCAACTGGGACATCGTCTGAATTCCCCGCTCCATAAATTGCTGCTTGCGGGCGGCAAAATATTCCGACGCAGCCCCGCCTCCAGCAAAACGCATTTCCTCCATAAC
>CAJUFW010000276.1 GCA_910585655.1 uncultured Lachnospiraceae bacterium | reverse complement strand
GTTACGGACTTTCACCGATTAGATTGCGCCCATACTGGGCGCACCAAAAAAGAGGGACTGCCCTTATATGACAGTCCCCTTAATCATCTTGGTTTTATTTCTTATTTAATGGACTTAGTTAAAACAGAAATATATCCTGCGATATCCATGGTACATCCTGCTAAGATATCAGCATCTGTAGCAACCTGATGTCCGTTGCTTTCCTCTGTAGCAATACCGCTGATTTCAGAAGAAGTCTTTCCTACTACAAAGTCAGTAAAGAACTCAGCCTGCTCATACCATTCTTTTTCGATACCGGATACACCCTTCATACCATAGTCTTCCTTCAGCTCTCTCTTTGTTCCGCCAAAGTTGAAGTCGGTAATCTCGCCAGCAGAGCCAAAACCAATCTTAGGCTGAATAGTATCTACGATAGCAGCAGCAACCTTGCCGTCTACTACTGCAGTAGCGCCAAAAGTGGTGTACATAGCAGCTAAACCAGCTTCATCCGCACTTGGATCCTTGGAGCTGGAATCCTCTGTTTCAGCAGCAAATCCCAGTACCGGAGTAGCGGAAGCCTTAAAGGTCTTTGCCTGATCGTCGTTGCAAGCCTTTACAACAGCCTCTGTCATAGCAGTAATATCCATCGTACATCCTGCCAGGATATCAGCATCAGTAGCGATCTGATGTCCGCCGGACTCCTGTGTCTCGATTCCGGATACATCGGAAGCACTCTTGCCTACTACGAAATCAGCAAAGAAGTTTGCCTGCTCATACCACTCTTTTCCGATCTCGGACACGCCCTTCATACCATAGTCTTCTTTCTTTTCCTGCTTGGTTCTGTACTCCTGACCTACAGTAGCAGTACCAGCGCTAACGTCCATCTTGTTCTGTGCTACGTCGATGTAGCAAGCTACAATCTTACCGGAAGCATCGGTAATAACTACGGCAGCAGTAGCGTCTACCTGTGCAGTACCTTCTTGGGAACCGTCGGATACGCTAACGCCCATACCCAGCTTGTACTCCTGCTCGCCAGAGGTTGTATTTCCATCCTCTTTCTTTCCTTCGTCCTTCTTATCGCCACAGCCAGCCAAAACAGCCGTCAGCATAACAGCGACTAACAGAATGGATAAAAACTTTTTCATGTCTTATTCTCTCCTTTTCTTTCTAAAAAGTAACGGCCCTATTGCCGCTTATTTTCTATTTTACCTGTTTCTATTTAATTAGTCAAGCCCCGACTTTTATTTCTCTTTAATTTTATTTATTTTTTAGGATTTCTTCCCTTACCCGCACGCACCTAAATACCTGGCTCCCGTATACGATCAAATATCCCAGACCGGCTTTCGCCGCTAAAAATTCCCCGATGATGACTCCCACTAAAGCCAGACCGATATCCACCTTCATAATACTGACAATCCCCGGCAGGTTAGCAGGCAGGACGACCTTCCAGAGAACGTCCCGTTTGCTTCCGCCCAAGGTACGAATCAGCTTTATTTTATCCGGGTCGATTTCCCGAAAATCCGTCAGCAAGCTGATCATCGTACCAAATACCGCTACCGAAACTGCCGCTACAATAATGGTTTTGGGATTGTTTCCCAGCCAAACGATAAAAACCGGCGCTAACGCCGATTTGGGCAAACTGTTTAATACCACCAAATATGGTTCTGCCACTTTGGCAAGGCTCTCACTCCACCATAATAAAATGGCGACGGCAATTCCAATCACCATAATCAGGGCAAAGCTTATCAACGTTTCTCCTACCGTGACGCCCAGATGGCGCAGCAACTCGCCGCTTGCCAGCATTTCCACCAGACAGTTCCAAAGACGAAGCGGACTGCTGAAAATAAAGCCGTTTAACCACCCCATACGGACTGCTGCTTCCCAATAAACTAACAGAAAAACCA
Source organism: uncultured Lachnospiraceae bacterium (assembly GCA_910585655.1). Lineage (GTDB taxonomy): Bacteria > Bacillota > Clostridia > Lachnospirales > Lachnospiraceae > MGBC131033. The sequence goes on along the minus strand of CAJUFW010000276.1, from coordinate 91 downwards.
ACAACCCAATCTGACAGCATCTCGTCAGCCTTTTGCTGCGGTAATACAGATCGGAAGAGCACACGTCTGAACTCCAGTCACATTACTCGAT
>CAJUFW010000275.1 GCA_910585655.1 uncultured Lachnospiraceae bacterium | reverse complement strand
AATAGACATACCGTTCTAACAGCCCTGTCAAATAATGAATTCCACTGTAAACAAGCAAAAGAGCCAGCGCCGAAAAAGCCAGCCGTTCCATAGACTCCTGTTCGACTACTTTAATATAATTTCCCCAAATCAGCGCCAGTCCGATTCTGGAAACGGACAACAAGGTAAAGGCGCCCAAATAAATCCAGCTAATCGACTTTGTAAGGGAAAATACATAGAGAAACAGTCTGATAAGGTGTTTTATGGTAGGCGTTTGTTCTCGGTTAAGTTCAAGCTCTATCTGACTTTTTAACCCTTCCTCTTTCATCTCTATCTATCCTTTCTTTTTTTGGTACCATTGCTTCTGCGCCTGATATAGCTGCGCATATTCTCCGTGTTCCCTTAGCAGTTCCTCATGTGTTCCCGCTTCCACAATACAGCCTCGTTTCAACACCAGAATTCGATCGGTGATTTTAATTGCTCCCAGACGGTGCGTAATAAACAGCGCTGTTTTTTGCTTCGCTATTTCTGCAAATTCAGTATAAAGCTGACTTTCTTCCAACGGATCAATCTGACTGGTCGGCTCGTCTAACACCAAAATTTTCTTATCTCCCAGAAAAGCTCTTGCCAGTGCAATCCGCTGCCATTGACCCCCGGATAAATCCACCCCGTCTTCCAATTCTTTTCCCAGCCGCGTTTCAAATCCGTCCGGTAGTTCCTTTACAAGCGTATCCATCTTTGCTTTTTTCAACGCCTCCTGCAGCGCCGGATCGTTTTCTAGCTTCTCTATCGCTCCTACCGCTATATTTTCACGCAGCGATATCTCATATTTTGTAAAATCCTGAAATACTGCTCCAAACATTTGGCTTCGTGTCTTTTGGGAATACTCCGACAGATTTCTTCCGTCAATAAGAATCCTTCCGCTCTCTGGCTGAAAGAGCCCTAACAACAATTTTACCAAGGTCGTCTTTCCACTCCCGTTTCTCCCTACTAAAGCCACTCTCTCTCCCTGTTTTATATGAAACGACACTTCTTTTAATACTGGTTCCTTTTCCCCTGGATAGGTAAACGTCACGCGATCAAACACAATATCAAACCGTTCCGGCAGCGCCGCCTCCCCCATCTGCTCTTCCGGAAGCTTCCAGAAAGCATCTAACAGTTCATAATTTTTCATATGAAGCCCACTTGTTCTTACGACCTGCAGCAATCCTTCCAACCCCTGATTGGAAAATAACACGGAAAATATCGCCAAGGTAACGGACACCAACAGACCAATAGAAAGTTCTCCTGATACATACAACAGAAGTAACGCCACGGCTGCCGCCACCTGGCTAAGCCTTGTCAGGCTTCTTTTTATCAAATTCCGGCGTAAATGACGCAAATAAAAGGTTTCATATTCCCTGTTTCTTGTATGCAGCCTCTCCTGATATGTCTTAATCAGGTAATCCGACGCAGCAAGCATATAATTTTCTCTTATGTAATGACGAGTATGTAACATTTTGCCTAACCTCAAATACGCTTCGTCCTTTTTCCAATATTGTTCCATTTCTCTGTAAATATCTAAATTCATTCGTTTTAGGAGCCACGTTTCAAACAAAAACGGCACAAGCAGAAGCGGAACAAGCCACCACTTTATAGAAGCTATTAAGCCTAATAAACCAATACTGACGATTCCGCAAGAAAGCATCTGCTGCGGCAATATCGGAAATAAGAAAAGCAATTCGCCTTCTATTCGTTTCAACACCTTATCAATAATTTCCAATGTCTCTGTTTTTTCAAAGCATTCGTATTTGACCTTTTCCAGCTTTTCTATTAATTGTTCCTTATACACCGTCCGAAACATTAGCTGGCATTTCGGATAAAGATAGCTTTGTGTCAACAGACTTCCTAAAAAAAGTTGCAACAGCGAAAACAGCAAAAAGAACCCCATATATGGCAGATAGGTTAAAAACCCTACCTCCTTGGCAGCAACCAGAAGCCCCATATTAAAAATTTCGCTGTTTAACCATATGGAAGCAATCGTAGAGCCGCTTGCGATAATCGGCGCTAGAAAGGTTATAATGAACAAGCCTTTTTGCTTCTTTAAAA
>CAJUFW010000274.1 GCA_910585655.1 uncultured Lachnospiraceae bacterium | reverse complement strand
CCCGTGACCTCCGCACTACCAATGCGACGCTCTACCGACTGAGCCACAGCAGCAACACGTTACTGGAATTCTCTCACCAGCAACCTTAGCTAGTATACAATAAGTAATACGGATTTGTCAAGACCTTATTTTATTTTTTCTTGAACTTATTTAAAATATTCTTCAAAATCTACCTGATATATCCTTTTACCATGTTCGTTCAGATTTTTCATTATCTCGTCAAACTTATAAAGCTTTGCCAATGCGTAAACAGATTTGCCCTCTTCATAAAAATGTTTCTTTCTCTCTTTAAATCTTTCGCCTTTCCTCAGCTTCACCTGTTCTTCCATCTGAAGCTTTTTATACAGATAGGAAACAAGATAATCTGCCGCGTCATTTTTATAGGCAATTCGGCACGCCTCATCTGCGACCTTAGCGGCGGTGTCATATTCTCCGTTTCGTCCTAGCATTCCAATCAGGTTATCGACCGCCCACATATAGATCTCACTCTTTACTCTTGTCATCATAACGCGCTCTTTTTCATAGGCGTTTAACACGCCGTCTAAAATGCCAATCCCATCCTCTCTGTAGCCATGCTCCTCTTTCGCCAACGCCATCTGGATTAAAATTTCCGCCTCTATCTCGCTTAGAATCGTATCTCCGATCACGCCTTCGTTCGGCAGCGTACTATAGAGCAGAAGAAAAAGCGTCGTGCAAATCTCCTTCTTATCACCACTGCTTTTCCGATACAGAATAATATGACGGAAGCCCTCGACGACTTGTAAATTATAAAAATTGGTTAAATCCAATCCTGCTTCCAGCACTGCCAGCTTTTTCTCCGCTTTTCCAAGATCGTTGTCCCGTATCGCTTCTTTCAGATCATCCAAGGCATCAAACAACTTCGGATTATAAGTATACAAGCGCATTCCCGGATAATATTTTCGTTCCTCCATTTATTTTTCCTCTTTTTCCTTTTTTAGTGATGTTTCTGCAAATTCCTCCTTTTATTTTAACACAATTTCCCCCTTTATGGCAACCTGTTTTTTCCTTTTTTTATTTAATAGTTCCCTTTTTTCCAAATACAATCCACTTTTCTATCCTGATTGTAATATTTGCTATCAAATTTGTTTCCAACCTGCTATACTATCTATAAAAAAATAAAAACAACAAACATGGAGGTCATAAACCTTGAATATCACTACACAAAAGGAAGTTCCTACCTATTATCCTGTTATAGAAGAACTGGGAATACCTAACCCGGTCTGTTCCCTGATTCGTTCCAAAGCCGGAGTCTCCCTATACCGCGTAAAATCAGAAGAAAAAAATCTTATTTTAAAAGTTTTTGAGCATCCGGAAGATACAAGAGAAATCCAAAATTATCGGATACTGTCCAAGCTTAACATACCAACTTTACCACTGCTTTGCCACACAAAAAATGCAATTCTCCTGCCTGATATCGCTTTCAGTGACGAATACAGGCTTGGAGAAGAACGTGACTTGAGCAATCCAAACGTAGCGAAAGCGATTGCAAACTGGTACAAGATACTTCATGAAAAAGGAGAAACTTATCTCTCCGACTGCAACGCTTCCAAAGTTCCTATGTACGATGAATCCGATCTTGTTACTGCCGACAATATGAAGTTTCTCGCTGAAAAAAGCGATACTGCCGGAAAGCAGCTCTGGAATCTGTTTACGGAACATAACACTATCATCCGAAATCGGATAAACGCCCTGCCACGGACGCTGACTTACAATGATTTTTACTGGACAAATTTGATTGTATCAAAAAACGGTCAGCATGCGTTTATGTTCGATTATAATTTATTAGGCAAAGGCATCCGTTACGCTGATGTCCGCAATGTGACAAGCTCGCTTTCCCCTGAAGCGGCAGACGCTTTTCTGCAGGAATACGGCAATCCCGGTTCCGAAGAACAGGAAAAAGCAGACGCCTTTCTCTCACCCCTTGTTACACTGATTCTTGCTTACAGACAGGAAACCTTTCCATCCTGGGCAAAAGCTTCGCTGGAAGAACTGAAAAATGGGGCTATTTTAAGACATCTGCAGGAATGGTTGACGTTTCAAGTATGATGGTTTCTTTTGTTACTTTAACCCAGCGTAGCAAGAAGTCACCCGCCTCTAAGGTGGGGATGAATTGCGTTCCTTTCCCACCTATTGACAAATAGGGAAAACCACACTAT
>CAJUFW010000273.1:468-2291 GCA_910585655.1 uncultured Lachnospiraceae bacterium | reverse complement strand
GTACTGACACACTCTTTCCCTACACGACGCTCTTCCGATCTAGCCACTTCGGATCGACATCGCTTCCTACTACTTTAGACAAATCTCCAAAGCAGCGTTCTGCGTAGGATCTGGAATTTAAGAAAAACGGTTCCTCGACTCTTTCATTCATCTGATCAATCAACAAGGCGGAAGACAAACCTGCTACACAACCGAACGTCTCATGGTATTTCAAACCGTTCCGCAGCGCGCCGTAGCCGCCCATAGAAAGCCCGGCAATGTAAGTATCTTCTTTTTTCCTAGACAGCGGGAACAATTTTCTTGTCACCTCTACCAGTTCTTTTCCGATAAACTCACCATACTTTCCGTCTCCTACCGGCTGATCCACATAAAAGCGGTTATCACCGGACGGCATCACGACTGCCAGATCCTTTTCCTCTGCCCATCTTTGAATATTCGTCCCAGATACCCAGTCAATGCAGCTTCCAAATACGCCATGCAGCAAATAGAGCGTTTTGTACGGTTTTTCCCCTCGCTCCGGCATCCCCGGAAAACGCAGCTTGTCCGCCGGAATAATCACGTTTACCGGCACGGTTCTCATCAAAGACTGGGACATAATTGTTGCCTGAATCAAAGCCATTTTTATATCCTCCTGTTTCCTACCCGTTCAAACCGGGCTTCCTATAATAAATGCCAATACCCGCATTTATTCTCCATCGGTATTTGTATCTCCGTCCGCATCGCTTCCATCCCCATCGTCATTTGTATCGCTATCTGCGTCGCTTCCATCTCCATCTGTATCATCGCCTCCGGCGTTCTCATCTTCGTTCTCCTCGTCAGAACTCTCCGGTAATGTCAGATACACCAAGTCACCTTTTACATCTGTCACGGTGTAACCTGCTGTCAGCTCGTCCATCCGCTCCGTTATGGCGTCGTTTATCATGTTATTAGAAATGGTTTCTTCTGCCGAATCATTATGCGCCCGTTCTACAAACTTTAAGACATAATAGCAGTTGCTGTCCGTATCCTCAATTACCGTGATATCCCCGGCTTTCCGACTGGCAGTCAGCCACTCCTGAATACTGGTCGCTACGCTGCTTAACGTAATATCTTCTTTTAGATGTGCGTCCTTTGGCTCCTCGGACTCCTCATCAGAAGCATCGTCTGTATCCGTATCTTCGCCTTCCTCGTCCTCTTCAGATTCTGCGTCGGCAGCCTCCGGGAAATACTCTGCGCAAAGCTCTTCAAAATCAGCGCCGCCTTTTAGCTTGGACTGCATTTCCTCTGCGCGCTTCTTCTGTTCTTTCATCGCTGCCGCGATGTCCTCATCGCTCGCCTCTTCTTCCGTCTCTGCTGCAAAAACAGCCTCGTAATAATCTACCTGATCGTACTCGTCTTTATGCTCTTCGTAATAGGTCTTAACATCCTCCTCGGAAGGGGTATTTTCCTCCTCCAGATAACGGATATAGGCGGACAGCATTAAGCTGTCTTCCTTAAATGGACGGACGTTTTCCTGAGTCGCATAGTTTCCGAAACGCGCCTTGTAATAATCTGCCACACTGACGTCCATTTCGCCTGCACCGTCCTCCATGGAAGCCAAGAACTCCTCATAATCCTCACTGATATCGCTTTCCCAGCCGGTATTCGCGATTTCATCCTTGGCTGCTTTGACCATCTGGATCTGCTCTACGGTCATCCGGTCAAAGTAATCCTTCCAGGTCATATTTTCTTCATAAGGATGCTGCTGATCGGCAAAATCCACACTGGTATCCAGCCCCATATACGGCAGAACAGAAGAAAACTGTGTCAAGATCGGAAGAGCGTCGTGTAGGGAAAGAGTGTGT
>CAJUFW010000273.1:0-458 GCA_910585655.1 uncultured Lachnospiraceae bacterium | reverse complement strand
TGTGACTGGAGTTCAGACGTGTGCTCTTCCGATCTTTATCTCATGATTGCCTACTTTGATATACGTATCTTTTATAGCGGCTCTTTTTGCAAACACAGACGAAAGGTTTGTATATAACACGGCAGCCAGTATCAGTACTACGACACCTCCTGCAATGAGCCTGCCCCGCAGTTTTTCCTTCCGCTCCTTTTCTGCCTGCTGTTTCCTCGCTTCTATCTTACGGTCATATTTTGTCATCTTTTTTTCCGTATTGTCCATGACTTTGCTCCTTTACAATCCGCAGAAATTCTGCTGTTTTTAAGCTTACTGTTTTGCTCTTTTCCTACTTGGAAAAACGGCAAATTTCTTTGTCGCTTCTGCTAGCATAACAAAGATTTGTGATGTTTTTGTGAAATAAACAAATCTTTATGAAAAAGAATTCCACAAAGTGGAATTCCCGCACCGAGCGCGGTTGCCTT
>CAJUFW010000272.1 GCA_910585655.1 uncultured Lachnospiraceae bacterium | reverse complement strand
TTCCCTACACGACGCTCTTCCGATCTAAAACTCTTTTCTTCCTCGTTGATATAGACGCGACGTGCCGTTTTGTCGATTTTGATTCCACGGATTTCCACCCATTCGTTCCGGTGGGCATCCGTCCCGACCAGACGCTGATAGCTTGCCAAATGCGCTTTTACTCTCGCTACCAGCTCACTTGGGCTAAACGGCTTTGTAATATAATCGTCTGCTCCCAGACCAAGCCCCCGTATTTTATCAATGTCCTCCCGCTTTGCCGACACCATCAGAATCGGGATGTTTTTGATCTGGCGGATCTGCCTGCAGACTTCAAAGCCATCCATACCCGGCAGCATCAAATCCAAAATAATCAAATCAAATTCTTCTTTTAATGCCCTGGAAAGCCCGACATCCCCGGACGTCTCAATCATCACCTCAAAATCCGACAGCTCCAAATAATCCTTTTCCAGCTCTGCAATCGCGGTTTCATCCTCAATAATTAAAATCTTACTCATGATTGCCCCTCCTTTTTTCATTCCATTTTGCTACAATTCCATTTAAGCTAAGTTTTTCTTTTTCCTTAGATGCTTCCAAAGTCAACGGCTTGTCTACTAACTTCGCCTGTTGCAATACCACCTTCCGCAGCAGAATAAAGATGGTAGTCCCTACCCCCGCGCGGCTCTCCGCCCAGATCCTGCCTCCATGATCCTCAATGATTTTCTTGGATATTGCCAGACCTAAGCCGCTCCCTCCGGTCGAGGAATTTCGGGAAGCGTCCGTCCGGTAAAAGCGTTCAAAAATATTGGGCAGCTCCTTTGCGCCAATGCCCTTTCCGTTATCCTCTAACTCGATCTGTACATAGTTCTCGTCCACATCAGCCGTCCGGATACAAATAATTCCCTTTCGCGAAGGCTCCCGGTATTTGACTGCGTTGGATAAAATATTGTTGATGACCCGCTTTAGCTGCTCCGGATCGACGATCACTTCCTGCGTCTTATCCAAATACGGAAAATATGCCAAATCCATATTCTGCAGCTCCAGATCCAGCCTGCTTTCCGCAATGCTGTCCTCCAAATAACTGTTTAAATTCAGACTCTGAAAATTATAGGGAACGGAATTGGTATCAATTTTGGCATACATCGACAGTTCGTCTACAAGCGTAGACATATCGCTTGCCTTTGTATAAATAGTCCGCAAATATTTTTCCTGTTTCTGCGGAGTATCTGCCACACCGTCCAACAACCCCTCCGCATAGCCCTTGATCGCCGTCAGCGGCGTCTTTAAATCATGGGAAATATTTGAAATCAGCTCCTTGGACTCCCGCTCGTGCTGCATGTTCTCCTCTAAAAGCCCCTTCATATGCAGACGCATTTCCTCAAAGTCCTCACAAAGCTCTCCAATCTCATCAGCATACATCGGCTGAACGGAGACATTCAAATCTCCCTCTTTCATCCGGTTCGTCGAATTCTGAAGCACTCGGAGCGGATGCAGGACACTCCGATAGAGCCAGTAGGTCACAAACGCGCCTGTCAAAAACATAATCGCGACAATCGAAAGCACAATCTGCGACAATGATTTCCGTAAATCTTCCAATACCCTGCTGACGTTGGTGATCACAAACGCGCTGCCCTCCGAGCTGTCCGGATATAGAAAATCAGTCTGTTTAATCAACATCGGAGACATCCCGCCCAAATATGTGCCGCCGTCCACCTCTGTGGAAAGTTCTCCGTAAGAGGGAAGTCGTTCGATTAGATCCGGCGTCAGATCCTCGCTGCCGGAATACGTAATCTTTTCGTTGCGGCGCAGTACCAGAAAGGAATATTTCCCTTTTATTTTATTGTTCAGCGATTCGACATATCTTTGATTTTCCAGACGCTCCGGGGTTTTAAGACCGCACAGTTTTACTTCGTTGTACACATTTCTCGTAATCCGGTTGACCAAAAGAATCGGATTGATCACCGCGGCAAAAGTATCCTCATCGATCTTAAAACTCTGCTCCATCGAATCAAACTGTGTCTGAAATACAAAAAACGTCACTGCCGTAATCATCAGCAGCGGAATCATAATCACCGTACAAAACGCCACCGCAATCCTGCCGCGCAGCTTCATAGCTTCTCCTTTCCTGTCTGATTCTCCTCATACATATGCCGATACGCCGCCTCGCTTCCCTCTGCCAACGCCGCCTCAAGCCGCTGTGTCACCACACGATCCCTTAGCCTGACCGTTAGAAGAGGGGAAAAACGTCTGCCCTCCAACTCTACCGCGCTAAGAATAGCCTCCTCAAACGTTTTTTTTACTCCCGTATGCAGCCACTCGGTACTGGTAACATTATCCAGCCAGTCTATCAGAAGATCGGAAGAGCACACGTCTGAACTCCAGTCACATTACTCGATCTCGT
>CAJUFW010000271.1 GCA_910585655.1 uncultured Lachnospiraceae bacterium | reverse complement strand
CATTTTTCCAAACATGTACCAGAACTAAAATAAACGGCCAATAGTTCGGTTCACTGTACCATGAAATAGCCGGCTTCCCAAACAACGGAAGAATTACATGGTTGATAAATCCATTTTCCACATTTAAAAAGCCAAATACAATATAGCTGACGATCACCATAGAAATCAAAAAAGGAAGCAGTACCGCGCTCTGATACAATTTTTTTAAATGTTTCCTACTAATATCGCTGATTAAAACCGCAAATACAATCGCAAAAAAGGTGGTCAAAAGCAAAAAAGCCAAATTATAAAGCAGTGTATTTCTGGTTATCAGCCATAGTTCTCCTGATTGAAACAAAAATTTAAAGTTTTCCAGTCCAATCCAGGGACTGCCAAAAACGCCCTCTTTTGCCCGGTACTTTTTAAATGCTACTACAATCCCAGCCATAGGAATATAATTATTGACAATCAAATAAAGAATCCCTGGCAGCATCAGCAGATACAGCGGTCCCCATCGTTTTAGCTCCTTCATATCACCCACATCCTTTACTTTGCTGACAACCATTCCTCAATCTGTTTCTGCTTTGCATCCATAATTTCCTGTAAACCAGCATCATACAACGCCTTGTTCATCTCCGGTAAATAAACCGCAGGATCGACCATTCCACAGGAAATTGCCGCCTCGTACTCCGCCAGTACCGCATTTAATGCGGTTATCTGATTTTCATAGCCTGCAGAATCCCACATAAACCCATATACCGGAGACTTTTCCGCGCTTTGGTTAAAGGCTCTCGTTTGTTCCCAGATATCTGCCGGGTTCCCTTCCCAAATTCCAGCGACAAACTGGTTTGGCATACAAAATCCCATTCCGATATGATAACCAACCGAACCAACGTCCACGCCTTCCGGATAGCCGATGATATTCTTTTCCTGATCGCGATAGACAAAATGAGTTCCTTCTACGCCCCAATTCAGCAGGTTGTTAGCCTCTTTACTGGTAAACAGCCAGTCTAAAAATTCCATCGCTTTTCCTGGGTCTTTGCTGTTTTGTGCAATTCCATATGTGCTTCTCGCCGCAGTAGTAGAAGAGACGATCGGCTCCTCCAACGGAATCACAACTGTTTCATAACCAGTCGCCGCATCTTTTTCCTCTTTTGTTCCTGGTTTAGTCTGCGTGATAAAGGAAAATCCCTTTCCAGCCCGTATCATCGCTTCCGGTCCGTCCGTTGCCGTACTCATATCCTTCTGCACGTAACCGGCTTCATGCCATCCCCAAACCAGCTCTGCCATATTCCGGTAGACATCGCTTTCATATAGATTAGTTACAACTGGCTCTGTATTCTCTTTCATCATCACTACTCCAAAATAGTCGCTTAAAAAATCACACCAGGATGTAATTAAGGTAATACAAGGGCTTCCTGATTTGTTTCCGACCAGCATGTCCATATTTGGATACAACGGCTGAACTTTTTCATAGACGTTCGTCAAATCCGCCCAGGACTGAATCGTATCCGCTTCTATTTCTGCCGCTTCCAGCATATCCTTTCTCATTACAATCCCGCCTGGATGCGTAATCTCCTTTTGCGTTGGAATCCCATAGACAAATCCACCTATGTTTCCAACCGAAGCTTCCTCTACCGATCCAAACCACTCAATGATTCCAGGAGCGTGTTCCTTATCCAGATATTCGCTCAAATCCACCAGATATCCATTGGATAAATACCCTGCCACATACATGACAAATATTGGAACAATATCAAGTGCTTCTCCGCCTGAAAACATCAACTGCTGTGTCTGCGCTAACGATCCCAAACTGACTGGAATGAGTTTTACTGACATATTGATTTCCTTCCTTGCCAATTCGTCTAATGCTTGTTCCACTAACGCTTCTTCCGCCTGATCCGTTGAAACTAGGTGCATCATCGTGATTTGATAAGGCTCCTCCTTTTTCGAGCCTTCCTTCCCGCAGTCTGCCCACGACATACAGACACCTATGAGCAGCAGCATTGCCAGCATTCCTGAACCTATTCGTTTCATTCTTTCCCTCCTCGCTTATAGATGAATGGGCAGCCATTCCAGATATGCCACAATCCATTTATCCCAAAACTCCCAGGTATGCCCACCTGATTCTTCATGATACGTATAATGATACGGATTCCCTGGCAGCCCCAGGAAAAAATCTCTCATCTGGCTTGCCATTTTATAATTATGGTCTTCTGTGCCGCAGGCAGCAAAGATTTCCGGCAGTACCTGTCCTTTTGTTCTGTTTCTCTCTGCCAGATAAAAAATATCCTGCTCTGTACCAATTGGGGTTTCTCCCCGCTCTAATCCCCAGCATAGTTTAAATCGTTTAAAAAGCTGTTCTCCTGCCGGCGATTCCCACAGCTCCTTTGGCAATC
>CAJUFW010000270.1 GCA_910585655.1 uncultured Lachnospiraceae bacterium | reverse complement strand
CTCCATTTTATTTTTTGCTCTTATCTTTCTCCAATGCTTTCTGTTTCCTCTCCTCCAACTTATCATGCCATATGGCAAACCGCTCATATTTTTCCTGCTCTCCCAGATATTCATAAATAGCCCAGCTAGCTTCTTTTTTCTGATAATACCACTCACTTTCCGAATCCTTACTAATCTGTTCTATTACTTTCATCTCCTCTTCTGTCACAAACGACTGCCATCCTTTCTTATCTTTTCTCTCTTCCAGGTAATAGCCCAGCAAAGAAAATACCCGATATTCCTGTTCCTTCTTTTTTAGTACAAGTTCCAGGATTCCTTCTTTTCCCTCTTTCAGCGGCAAACCGTCTTCCCCGCATAATTTCCTTTCAAACCATACTGCCACCTGTATTGTACTATCCTCTTTTTCTTCTTTTTTTACCGGAACAAAGGAACAATATATTTCTTTTCCTGGTTCTTTGACAAATTCCATTAAGCTGGTAGAAATCGTATAATAAAGACTCTTTTCCTCCCGATCTGTTTCCCACGTATGTAAAATATCCTGACGAAGCACATTTAACTTTCGTCCTCCATACTCGTTCATCGCCTCATGATAACGATCAGTCAACGGCACCAGATATCCCTGCTCTGTAATGATATAGCCCCATGCCGCTGTAGCCTGGCATAAACCGCTTCCCAATACATTCATAAAAATTAAGAGTCGCTCCCCGGTATACGCATAGATTCGTTCCCATTTTGCCACGTTCCGATCTCGAAGTGTCAAATTCGTAAAATAATTTCCTGTTTTATCATATAAATATTCTTCTACTTCTACGTCGATATCCTTATATTCTGCTTTCCATATTTCCCTAGGATCGCCATGCCAGGCGTCTCCCAAGCTATCTTCCATTCCCTTTGTTACTTTTATGACGGCGCACATATCACCCCAAAATTCCATAATACTAACCAAGGTCGGAAATTCCCTTCCATCCGGAAATCCCCAATCTTCTCCGGTATTGATGCTTTCCAGATAACACATCCGCAGCCGTCGGTCGTAAAATTGACGAAATAACTCGGAACGAAGGTAAATCGGCAGTAAAAGAGACATTATGAGCAGACTGGCTCCCGCGATGAATAAAGAACGTTTTTTCATAAAGGAATCCCTCCATCTCTGTTATCCCACTAAATTTCAAAACCACCCAGACAAGCCTATGGTGATAACCAAAGAAACACAACCTACTAGGGAAAGAGTGAATATTTTTAATTCTCTATGTTCTCCATTTTATTTTTTGCTCTTATCTTTCTCCAATGCTTTCTGTTTCCTCTCCTCTAACTTATCATGCCAAACGGAAAACAGCTCATAAACCTCTAGTTTTTCATGGAATAAACTTCTTTTCCATCCTTTTTCTCCCATTTCAATTCTCAATTCTTCTGTAATCTCATCCGATGGATATCCCACACTCTCCAAATCCGATTTTGTTACCCATAATAGTTTCGTTTCTAATTCTGTTTCAACCTCTTCCTTCCAAATAGCACGTCTGGAAAGTACCTTGTACTCCGTACCTTCTTTTTTTAGCTCCAACTCCATAATCCCTTCCCACTCTTCATCTAAATATTCTTCCCAAGTATCAAAAGCCCTTTGCAAAAAGAAACAAGAAAGTTGTATCCGTTTCTTATCCTTCTCTTCTTTTATCATATAATAAGCTGTCCGTTCTTTTTTCCAATCAGTTTTCTCACAAAATTCCAAAATATTTTGATATATTACAGCTTCAAAATTCATCTTTGTATCATATTCTTCCCAAGCCTTCGTTACTTTCTTCTGATAATCCTTACGTTTCCTTCCCCCATATTCGTTCATAGCCTCACTGTAGTGGTCAGTCAGCGGCACCAAATAATCTTTGTCTGTAATAATATATCCCCAAACCGTTGAAGTCTGGCAAAGACCGCTTCCCACTACATCTATAAAAAGAAACAGTCGTTCCCCCGAATACGCATATACCCGCGCCCAGACGTCTCTCCAGGGCTGCGCCCGGATTGTTAATCGCTCAAAATAATTTTCTGTTTTGTCATACAGATACTCCTCCATTCCTTCTGTCACCTTTACTATAGCGCACATATCCCAAGTTTGGACGCAATCCTCAAAACTGCCGCCCCCATACCAGTTAAATTCCCCCTCTTCATTCCCCTTATAGACTTCAGCTAAATACCTAGCGCGCAGCTTTTGGTCATAAAACTGACGAAAGCGTTCGGAACGGAAATAGAGCGACAGTAAAAGTAATACCAGGAACAGACCGGCTCCTGCGATTAAAAAAATCGTTTTTTCATATAGAAATTCCCCCGATTCATATTCTCCAATATAACCTTTAAATACATCAATTCTTCTTTCTTCTTAACTTTTTATGAGGACAATAGTAGATCGGAAGAGCGTCGTGTAGGGAAAGAGTGTGTC
>CAJUFW010000269.1 GCA_910585655.1 uncultured Lachnospiraceae bacterium | reverse complement strand
CCTGACGAATCCGCTCTGCCAACGGATCAGATAAAAACCGTAGCAGCTTTTGCAGATGTAGTGCCTTCTCCTCTTCCTCCGACAGACGCTTTTCCTGACGCATTCTGCTTAAATACTGCTTCAATTCTTCCTCCGTCCGCACCTCTAAGAGTGGTAACCGCTCCAAAATCCGGTGATACAACGTTCCTCTTGTCACGCCTTCTACCTTTTTTTGCTCTGCCGCAAAGGCTGGAATGGTCGGCTCAAAGAAAACCGTATCCTTCCCGACCTGTTCTTCCTGAAAACGGCTTTCCCCTGCCTCCTCTTCGGATAAATGCAGACGCTTTAGCTCTGTGACCGTCACCTTTCCCTTTAACTCCTGCCAAGCCCTATAGCGGTATTGCCAATGCAGCTCTGCTTCAATCTTTTCCCAAAGCGGATTCTCCTCCTGCCACTCCGGCAGACTTTTTTTATGTGACTCCTGTGCCAAAATTTCCTGCAGCATCAAGTCTTCCATCCGCAGCAGTCGCAAAGCAAAGGAAATCTCGTCTCCCTGTTTCCCGGAAAGCGCGACAGGCATCACCAAATCCAGGTAATTACCTGCTTTCATCACCGAAAAATCCCCGGACAGTTGACTCCTCCATTTTTCTAACTTTTTCTGCAAATGCTCGACGGCTCCCGTCAAAATCAGCTTCTCCCTCGCTCTGGTAAACGCCACATATAACACACGCAGTTCTTCTCCCAGATTATCCCGGATCAACTGTTTTTGCAAAATCTTTTTTGCCAATGTAGGCGCCTTTTGCCGCCGGTCTAAATCAATATAATCAACGGCAATCCCCAGATCCGGATGCAAGACGACAGACGCCCGGCTGTCCTGCTGGTTAAACGGCTTTGCCATACCTGCTACAAATACGACTGGAAATTCCAGACCCTTACTTTTGTGGACAGACATAATCCGCACCATATCCAACTCCCCATAGTCCGCTCCGGCTTCTCCGTAATCTACCTCGTATTTATGAAGCTTTTCTATATAACGGACAAAATGGAACAGCCCATGATAAGAGGTCTGTTCAAATGCCTGCGCCTTTTGTACCAGCATCGAAAGATTTGCCGCGCGGGTACGTCCGGCAGGCATCGCAGAAGCATAACGGTAAAATCCTGTTTCTTCCAAAAGAAGGCGGATCATCTCATGTACCGGAGTAAACGTCAACTGATGGCGTTTCTCCTTTAGCCACTTCAAAAAATCAGCCGCCTTTTGTATCGCCGCCCTTCCGTCCTCTTCTGTGTCGCCGTCCTCCACTGCAAACAGAACCGCTTCATAAAGCCCGGTCTGTCTCTCCCTTCGATCTGCTATAATCCGCAGCCATGACAACTCCTCCGGCGTCAAGCCGCCGATTGGAGAGAGCAGTACAGAAGCCAGCGGCAGATCCTGTCTGGGATTGTCCAGCACCCGAAGCAGGTTTAGCAAGACCTGTACCTCCCAGGCGGAAAAATAACCGGAAACCGTATCGCAAATCGCCGGGATTCCTTCGGATGTCAGAATTCTGACAAAAGACTCGGACCAGCCGCGCATCGTACGAAGCAAAATCACCATATCGCCGTAGGCAAAGCCTTGCTTGTGCAGCCGTCTCATACGATCTGCTATCAAAAGCGCTTCCTTTTCCCTTGGTCCAAACTCCTCTGCCTTGCTTCCGACCGGTTCTTCTCCTTCCTCGGTTTCCAAAAGCAAAATCTCCGGCTGCATTTCCTCCTTTTCCTCCAGGGAAAGCTCCGGATAAGAAGCACCTAAATACAAGGCGGCATCCTGGTCATACTCTACCCCGCCCAGCGTCCGGTGCATAATCCGCCGGAATACCTGGTTTGTTACATCTAACACCTCCGCCCGGCTGCGGAAATTTTTATGCAGATCGATCTTTTGGTACTTTGTTTCCTCTTCGTCTGATTCCTCTGTCTTGTCAGGATCTACTTTGTGATAGGACTGATATTTTTCCATAAACAGCTCCGGTCTTGCCTGACGGAACTTGTAGATACTCTGCTTGACGTCTCCTACCATAAACATGTTCGGGTTTCCTTCGGATTCTTTGGAAATACTGGTCAGTAGCATTTCCTGAATACGGTTGCTGTCCTGATACTCGTCAATCAAAATCTCTTCATAAAAATCCCGGTACTCGGCGGCTGCCTCTGTCGGATTGCCGTCTGCATCGACTAGCACCTGCAGCGCCAAATGCTCCAAATCCGAAAAATCCAGCAAATTATTTTTTCGTTTCTTTTCCTGAAAGTGTTTCCGAAACTCTCCTGCCAGCTCTAAAAACATCTGCACCCCTGGAACAGTATGTTCATAATCCTCCTGCAGCTCCTCTCTATTCTGGAAGAAAAAAGAACTTTGCAGCTCCTTTATTGTCTTTTTCATCTGATCCCGCAGAGCCTTCACCTGTTCCTTTTTTTCTTCCTGCACCTCCTCCTGTTTTTTCCGGGAGAGCGCCGTAAAA
>CAJUFW010000268.1 GCA_910585655.1 uncultured Lachnospiraceae bacterium | reverse complement strand
GCGGTTGCCGAACGGCAACATCTTCCATGCGCGCGAGTGTGCATCCCGCCCAGAGGGCTTTTTGTATGATAGAGAAGTTCGGAGAACTTTCCTATTATACAAAGAAAAAGTGGCTGTCAAAACACCTCTCTTTTGACAGCCACTCTCTAACATTTATACCACTCTATTTTTTTACGCTTTATTTTTCAATCGTTTATCCATCTTCACTGCCAGCCGTGTTCCAACGCTTTGGAAAATCTGTACCAGTAAAATCAGCAGTACGACGGCAATCAGCATCACCAGATATTTATAGCGGTAATACCCATAATTGATGGCGATTTTTCCCAGTCCGCCGCCGCCGATGATACCGCTCATTGCCGAATAGCCTAAGATCGTCGTAATCGCAATCGTCGCGTTGGAAATCAGGGATGGTATACTTTCCGGTATCATCACTTTCCAGATAATCTGCAAGGGAGATGCGCCCATGCTCTGCGCCGCCTCGATGATATTGGGATTGATTTCCCGCAGGCTTCCTTCTACCAGCCGCGCCACAAACGGAAAGGCAGCGATCACAAGGGGAACAATAGAAGCGGTCGTACCGACTGCGGTTCCTACAATCAGTCTTGTCAGTGGAAACACCAGAATCATTAAAATCAAAAATGGCACTGAACGCAGAAGGTTAATGACAATATTTAACAGGTGCAGCATCGGCTTTGGCAGAGGCAGAACGCCGTTTTTCTCGCCCGCTACAAGCAGGATACCAAGCGGCAGCCCCAGAACAATCGCAAAGGCTGTTGCCAGCACCGTTACATAGACCGTCTCCCATACGGCAAAAGGGATTTCACTTTGTATGATTTCCCACGCCTCCTGCATTGCTTCTGCTGAAAAAATCCGCTCAAACATGCGCTGACACCTCCTCTGCCGTCACATCTGCCACACTTTGTAAATAAGCAATCGCTTCCTCAACACGAGCCTGCCCGCCCGGAATTCCCAGCAACATATTGCCGTAAACTTTATTTCCGACTATACGAGTAGACGCACCAAGGATATTGGCAGCGATCCGCTTGTCCATCGCCATTTGAGTAATCAGTGGCGCTCCTGCCGCCAGGGCTCCATTAAATACCACCCGGATCGGAATTTCACCAGGATTGGAAACTACTTGAATCTCGGTAGTTCCGTCCGGGAATACCAAATGTCTGGCAGCGGCTGACTTTGGATGGGAGAAAACCTCCTCCACCAGCCCTTCCTCGACTACGGTTCCCCCATCCAAAATCGCTACCTTATTACAGATCTCTTCGACTACGCTCATCTGATGGGTAATGACAATCACCGTAATTTTAAGCTTACGGTTGATTTCCTGGATCAGTTCCAAAATGTCGTGTGTGGTCTTGGGATCCAGAGCGCTTGTCGCTTCATCGCAAAGCAGCACGTTCGGATCGGTAGCTAAGGCTCTGGCAATCGCGATTCTTTGCTGCTGCCCACCGGAAAGCTGTACCGGATACGCATTTGCCTTATCCGGCAGCCCTACCGTTTCCAGCAGCTCCATCGCCCGCTTTTTTGCCTCTGCCCGGTTTATCCCTGCCAATTCCAGTGGAAAGCAAATATTCTGTAAGCAGGTACGTTGCATCAGTAGATTAAAGCCCTGAAAAATCATAGTGACATTACGCCGGACACTCCGCAGCTCCTTTTCCGACAGCTTCCCCAAATCCTTGCCGTCCAGAAGGACGCTTCCTTCCGTCGGACGCTCCAGCATATTGATACAACGCACCAAGGTACTTTTCCCGGCGCCGCTCATGCCGATAATCCCGTAAATATCCCCGTCCGCAATCGTCAGATTGACATCCCGCAGCGCCTCCACGTTTCCGTCTGCTGTCTGGAACGTTTTGGACAAATTTTTTATCTCAATCATACCCTTATACTCTCCGTCTCCCTTTGCCCGACCTTAATCCTTTGTAATCGCGTCCAGACTGTCCTGCTTGCCGCCGTAAATACCGATTGGCTCTACATGGATCTCCGCAGCCGATACAATATGTGTATTGTTTTCCTCATTAAAATCGTTTAAGTATGGAGTATGCTGAAAATAATTTGCGTCTACCTCTCCACTCTCCACTACGTTGTTCGGCTGTATATAGTCCGTGTATTCTATGATATCCAAAGTAATTTCCTTTTCAGCTAAAATCTCTGCCGCTACCTTTAAAATCTCTGCATGAGGAGTCGGAGAAGCCGCTACGGAAATCTTCGTTCCTGCCAGCGCCGCATAGTCTACAGAGGCATCATAGCCATCTCCTGGGGTTTCTACTACACTGACAACAGCGCCTGCATATTGTTCGCTAATAAAATCTGCCACCTGCTGACTCATCAAAGCCGCTACTAACGCTTTGATCGCATCGGTTTCCTCATTTCCTTCCTTAACTGCTAAAATATTGGTATAAGCAGAAGAAGAACCCTCGATTGCCAGAGAATCCTCCACCGGATTCAAGTCGGCAGAAATC
>CAJUFW010000267.1 GCA_910585655.1 uncultured Lachnospiraceae bacterium | reverse complement strand
ACAGGAGAACTGCTATCAGGATACTACGCATCATTTGTTAGTCGTTGACCTTATCTACTTTGGAAGCAAGCTGGCTGAAGACAGTAAGGATTTGATCGGCACACCTTCTGTCTACTGGCCTGGCCCGGAAGAATACCAATCGGGTCTTTCCAAGGAAAGCTGGAAAAGCATTCTGCAAAATGAATCCCTTACCTCTGCCGAACATCTCGCCCTGTTTAAAATGCTCTTCAAGCTGGGCGGGGAAAGCACCTGCGCTCATTTAGCAGAAATTTATGGAAAAGATCCCAACTACTATAACCGCCTTAGCAGCAGTTACGCAGAAAAGATCAAAAAAGAAATGTCCTGCCCTGATATCTTCCAGGATGGCGTTCTCCGCTACTTTCCGGTTTTGTTCGTAGGTCGATATGTCATTGAAAAAGGCAAACGACGTTATTCCTGGAAGCTGCGCGAGGAATTACGGCAGGCATTAGAAGAACTGGATTTGTCCCAAATCATCATAAATAACGAAACCATACAAAAAGGAAGTCCTATTATGAACCCAACCTCCATTTCTCCTGTCTATCCTGCTTCCGACAGAGGCGCCAAAACAGATGTCCCAAAAAACCTGATTTTATATGGCCCTCCCGGTACAGGAAAAACCTACAGCACCGTATTATACGCAGTCGCCGCTATCGAAAACCGTACTTTAGAAAGCGTAAAAAAAGAAGCATATACTGCTGTTCTGGCACGTTTTCAAGTTTATAAAGCCAATAACCTTATTGAACTTACTACCTTTCACCAATCCTACGGCTACGAGGAATTTATCGAAGGCATCCGCCCGGTGATGGAGGATGGAAGGGAGGAAGATGGAAACAGTTCCGATACGGATATTCAGTATGAAATCACCTCCGGGCTCTTCCAAAGCTTTTGCGAACGCGCCGCTCTTCCAGACCAGAAAGAGGATACCCGTTTCGCCTTAAACCACGATCCGGTGATCTGGAAAGTCTCTTTAGAGGGAACCGGAAACAATCCGACCAGAGAAGAATGTATGAGAGAAGGTCATATCCGAATCGGATGGGATGGCTATGGAGAGCATATCAGCTCAGCCACCAAATTTATCGACGGGGGTAAAAAGGTTTTAAATGCCTTTATTTCCCGGATGAAACAGGGCGACCTCGTGCTTTCCTGTTATAGCAACACAACCATCGACGCGATCGGCGTCATCACCGGAGATGTAGAGTGGCATAAAGAATACAGCAGTTACAGACGGCTCCGGAAAGTCAACTGGCTGGTGAAAAATATCCGGGAAGACATTACAGAACTTAATGGCGGCAGAACGATGACGCTTTCTACGGTCTATAAATTGTCCGTTTCTCTTTCTGATGTCATGGATATCATAAAAAAATATCAGACTCCTTCCCAAAATATTTCCGGCTCTCCTCTGAAACGGAACCATGTCTTCATCATTGACGAAATTAACCGCGGCAACATCTCGAAAATTTTCGGGGAACTGATTACCTTAATCGAACCATCCAAACGAGTAGGACAGCCAGAGGAAATGAAAATCCGCCTGCCCTATTCCAAAAAATGGTTCGGCGTACCAGACAATATCTTTCTGATCGGTACTATGAATACGGCAGACCGTTCTATCACCACGTTGGACACTGCCCTCCGCAGGCGCTTCCAATTTCAGGAAATGCAGCCAGACGCCAGCGTCCTTGCCGGTATTAACGTCGAGGGAATTTCCATTTCGGATATGCTCATTCGGATGAACAAACGAATCTGTATTTTGTATGATCGGGAACATACCATTGGTCATTCCTATTTTATGCCGTTAAAAGAAGCCTGCAGGCAGACGACAAACTCCCCAGACCCTGATCCTATTGCCGCCGTTTCCTCTGCCAAACCAAAAACACCTTTTGAGCTTTTAGGAGAAATTTTTGCCAACAACATTCTTCCGCTATTACAAGAATATTTTTACGAAGATTACGAAAAAATCCGCCTGGTGCTGGGCGATAATCAAAAGGAAAACCGCACGGATCAATTTATCGTAGAAGTCAGAGAGGATTCGGGGGCTTTGTTCGGAACTACCGCCTACGACTTTGACGAAACAAATCTCTACGAAATCAATCCGGAAGCATTTGGTCGGATAGACGCTTATCGCTATATTTAGCCCCAGGCAAGCGTAACAAAGACAAAAGAAACCAAAACAGGAGTACATGATAACAAATGAAAATCACCAAAGCACTTTACACCATAACCGAATATGATTCTTTTGTATCAGAACTTTTTCTTCCAGGCTGTACTACACTGCCAAAGGCAACCTTTGATCAGCTAGAGGATTTTATTCTTTCCAGTCAAACCACCGGACACGGTTCCGATTCCCCTGCTCCGATGGAGCTTCGCATAAAACGAGGAATCGGAAAAATCATTACTGCCAAACATTATGATAGATAGCTGTATTTGCCTATATTTCAGTCCGCAGTTTCATATGCTAGATCGGA
>CAJUFW010000266.1 GCA_910585655.1 uncultured Lachnospiraceae bacterium | reverse complement strand
GGCGGTGGTTCGGGAGAGGATTATATCGCTACCATGTACCCTTTGATGAAGCCGGCTTTGGAAGTGATCGAAAGCAGTCTGACCGAAGGAGTTGCCCTGTCAGACATTACCTTTAGCGTAGAAAACCAGTATACCGGTACGCTGCTGGTGCAAGCCATAGAAGGGCTGTTAGAAAAAGCACAGCTTACTACAGACTGATATCGCCGATTTTCTCTAACTCCTTTAACCAGATATGGACAGAAGCGTCGGAAGGCATCCTCCAGTCTCCTCTTGGAGAAAGTGCTACGCTTCCGACCTTCGGTCCGTCCGGAATACAGGAACGCTTATACTGCTGTGCAAAAAACCGTTTGTAAAAGCTGACCAGCCAGCGGTAAATCGTTTCCTTTTCATATTCTCCTGCAAACGCCAGGCATGCCAATCGGTAAATTTTCCCAGGTTCAAAGCCATAGCGCATCACATAGTATAAAAAGAAATCATGCAGCTCATAAGGTCCGACGATATCCTCTGTTTTCTGAGCAATCTCTCCATGCTCCGGCGGGAGCAGCTCCGGGCTGACCGGAGTATCCAATACGTCAAACAGCACATCTGCCAGTTCCGGGCTTTCTGCCGTCTCTGCAAAATACAATACCAGATAGCGTACCAATGTCTTTGGCACCGAACAGTTTACCCCATACATCGACATATGGTCACCATTGTAGGTCGCCCAGCCAAGCGCCAGCTCCGACATATCTCCGGTACCAATCACCAGTCCTCCGGTCTGATTTGCCAAATCCATCAGCACCTGCGTCCGTTCTCTTGCCTGTCCGTTTTCATAGGTTATGTCATGACAGTCCATATCCTGACCAATATCTTTAAAATGCTGTGTCACCGCCTCCCGGACAGGAATCTCTCGCAAGGTTACATGAAGTTCTTTTGCCAGATCCACCGCATTTTGATACGTCCGATCTGTGGTTCCAAAGCATGGCATTGTAACTGCTAAAATCTGTTCTCTAGGCAATCCCAGCAAGTCAAAGGCTTTGCACGTTACAAGCAGCGCCAATGTAGAATCCAGTCCGCCGGAAACGCCGATAACAGCTCCTTTGCAGCCTGTATGCGCCAGCCGCTTTTTTAACCCCATTGCCTGAATACTGGTAATCTCTTCACAACGTTTATCCCGATCGACCTTTACTCCTGGCACAAAAGGCAGTCGCTCAAAGCTCCTGGTCAAATCAATTTCCGGCAAGGCAGGAATTTGCCCGTCCTTTGGCAGCTCCCATGGGAAAGCAGCCAGATAATAGTTCTCCCCAAAGGTTCCCTCAAAACCTGTCATCCTCCGGCGTTCATTTGCCAGCTTGTTGATATCCAGCTCACTGATTACCATTCCATTGGAAAAACGCTTTGCTTCTGCAAGAATACTGCCGTTTTCTGCAATCATACTTTGACCGCCGAAAACCAAATCGGTCGTAGATTCTCCCTCTCCTGCCGTCGCATACACATAGCCGCAAATCAGCCGGGCAGACTGCCCTTTTACAAGCTCTCTCCGGTAGCCTTCCTTCCCCGTCGTTTCGTTGCTTGCAGAGAGATTGCAGATCACCGTCGCGCCGGCAAGAGCATGACGGATGCTAGGCGGTTCAGGTACCCAAATATCTTCACAGATTTCTACTGCTATTTTTAGCTCCGGCATTCCCACGCATTCCAGTAAAATATTCGTACCAAACGGTACTGTAACGAGTTCGCCCCCGCTTTGCAGCCAGGAAAACAAATCGTACCCTTCCAGTCCTTGTGAAAAATGTCTTCCTTCATAAAATTCTGCATAGGAAGGGATATTTTTCTTTGGTATAATCCCCAGCAGACGACCGCCAAAAGATGCCGCTGCCACGTTATATAAATTGCCATGGTGCATCAGCGGCAGCCCAACCAGCACCAGCATATTCAACTCCTTCCCGGCTTCTACAATATCGTTTAACGCTTCCTTTGCTTCCCGCAGCAAAACGTCCTGCAAAAACAGATCCCCGCAGGTATATCCGGTCAAGCACAATTCCGGAAAAACCGCTATTTTAACCTGTTTTGCTGCGCACTCTTTCATGGCTTCTATAATTTTTGCCTTATTAAATTCACAATCTGCTACCCTTACATCCGGCGTTACTGCCGCTACCTTAATAAATCCATGCTTCATCGTTTTATCCTTTCTTGGAACAACCCTTTTTATGCTTTTTATAGAATAACATTCCAGAACAAAAAGATCAAGAATCCCGAATCTAAAATTGAAAAAGGAATCGCCGCATGTTATAATAAGCAAGAACTATTCTAAAACAAGATCGCGAGGTGTTTTTTATGGAAATTCAATTAGAACGGGTTCCTGCAGCCAAAAAAGAGGCACTGTTCCGACTGCTGCAGTATTCGTTGTTTGAAGAAAGCAGCACCGATCAAAACGAGATAGGGGACGACGCGTTGTTTGACTATCCATGGTTTGATTTTTATTTTACAGAACCGGAACGGGAAGCTTATTTTATT
>CAJUFW010000265.1 GCA_910585655.1 uncultured Lachnospiraceae bacterium | reverse complement strand
CAGCATCCGTCATAAACGACAGATAAAATACTGCATCCCATTCGTCCATCACAAAGAGGAATTTTTCTCCTGTTTTTTGAAAAATTTCCGTGAAATTCCCCCAGACACTTCCTTCTATGGAAATCTTACATTCCGGATATGTTTCTGCCAAATCCTCATTGATTCCGTTTTGAATCTCATCAATATATTGCTGATAGCTGGCGCAGTTCCTAGGAAGCTCACTAAAATCTATATAAACAACATGATACTGGTTTAACTGTTCCAAATAGTGTTCCGAAGAAGAAATCAAAAGCTTATCAAAGATTGCTTTTGCATCTACTGCTTTCCCAAAAAAGGCGGCTATCATATTCGCTGCCACACTTTTCCCAAAACGCCTCGGACGAGTAATGCAGTAAAACCGCTCTGCCGCGCCAAAAGCAGGAATCAGTTCCTGCAGCAGCATAGACTTATCCACAAAATACGTTTCCTCTGTCATTAAGCGATAGCTTTCAAACGGTATCCTGCTGTCCAACAATCTTCCCATAAGCTGCCTCCTCTCTCCTAATTCAGCTCCTCCATAATAAACGGCAGCAGCGTCCCCAGCCGGTTATTCTCTCCCAGCCATTTGAGCATGATTTTCTTTGGCTCCGGCACAGGTTCCCATTCGTCGCTTTCCTCTAAGGCTTCTAGCATATCGTCGCCCACCGGATCATAGAGCATCCAAAATTGCCCGTTCCTGCCCATTGATGCCACGCCGGAAAGCTGCCCGTCTTCCTGCAATACATACAAGCTTCCATCCATCGCTTTACATTCCGCTGCCCTTTTCTGATAATACTCTGCGTCTCTCCATGTAAAAGATACGGCTCGTTCTTTCAGCCAACGATTGGCAAATTCTGCCAGCCTTTCTCCCTCTAATTCTCCTTCCAGAAGATTCACCTGCTCTGGCAGCTCCCGTTTTATCTCTGCCGGAAGGTCTTCCTGCTGCCGTATGATCTGCCCGCCTGTTTCTCTGCACCAGATGTCTTCCGTCTGTTTTTCAGACTGCTCTCCGCCTGGTACGATTCCTGGCAGCTTCCGGTACTCCGGCAGGCTCAAGGTTCCCGGCAAACCAGGCAGTCCCATCGGAAGCATCTGTTCCCCTTCCTCTGCCTGCCAGCGTATCAGCTCGTCATGTCGGATCGGGCGTCTCCAAGTATGCTGTTCTCCTACCGTCTGAAACCCGAACGGCAGATAAGACAATTCATTTTGCGGAACCAGATACACAAAATCCATTCCTTCTTTCTGAAATGCCCGAAGCGCGGTATTCATCAGCCGTCCCATACAGCCTTTGCGCCGATAGCGCCGGTCTGTCGCTATCCCTACGATAAAACAGCTTTGCAGCAGCGTACCATTGACCTGTACCTGGTACGGATTCGCATGGAGCATGGCAACTAAGCGTTCTCCGTCCCACAAAGTCCAAATCCGGTTACGGCGCAGATGATAACGATGGTAAAAATCCAAATAGGCTTCCTCGTCCTCAAACGCTTCCCGCCAAAGCCGTCGTAGCTCCTGTTCCTCTTTTACGCTGATTTCCTTTTGTAAAAGCTTCATTTCATAAATGGTATCTGCCATCGTTTTTCACTCCTTTTCTCTGCCTGGATGGCTTTTTCTTCACTTATCTTCCTGGCTCTCTCTCTGATTTTCTCTGTGACATCCCCTGCAGCCCTCACATCTGCCGCCTTCTGTCTCAAAAAAGGTACGCTCCATTGGATCCGATCGTATCATTTCCTGAAGTAAGGCAACCGCCTGAGCTGAAATCCCCTCTCCCGAACCGGTAAAGCCAAGCCCCTCCTCTGTAGTTGCTTTGACGTTTACCTGTCCTGGCTCTAAGCCCAATGTTTCTTCTATTTGTGTTACCATTTGCGGCAAATAGGAAGCCAGCTTTGGCTTTTGGGCAACGATAGTGGCGTCAATATTCTCAATCACATACAGCTTTTCTTCCAACAAATCTCCTACCCGGCGCAGCAGTTCCAGACTGGAAATTCCTTTATAAGCCGGATCGGTATCCGGAAAATGCCTGCCGATATCACCTTCTGCCGCAGCGCCTAAGAGAGCGTCCATTATGGCATGTACCAGCACATCCGCATCCGAATGACCTAACAGCCCCTTTTCATAGGGGATCTCCACTCCTCCTAGGATCAACTTTCGATCCAGCACCAGTTTATGCACGTCATACCCCATTCCAATCCGCATACAAACCTCCTGTTTTTTCTTTATTATAGCCCCACTTTCCTTTTTTTGCAACGGATACCCTGTTTTCTTCTATTCGCACGAATGCGCATCCCCGGAGAACTTTCCTATCATACAAAAAGAGTGTATCCTTTTTTGGATACACTCTTCTTCTCAGTAGCGGAGAACGGATTTGAACCGCCGACACCACGGGTATGAACCGTGTGCTCTAGCCAACTGAGCTACTCCGCCATCCTGGGACCTATAGGGCTCGAACCTATGACCCTCTGCTTGTAAGGCAGATGCTCTC
>CAJUFW010000264.1:401-2593 GCA_910585655.1 uncultured Lachnospiraceae bacterium | reverse complement strand
TGCGTCAGCAGACATTTTCCTTAGGCGCGAAGTGCGCATCCCCCGGAGGGCTTTTATATGATAGGGAAGTTTGGAGAACTTTCCTACCATATAAAAAAGAATTCCACAAAATGGAATTCTTTTTCATTTGATATTGCTTTCGTCTATGTGGTACTACGCAGTATAATCTACCTGACTTCCAGCTTCCTTCTTCTGGTTCTGATGGTAACGGCTCTCCCAGCGATCTCTGGCAGCCGCATTTTTAATCTGTTCCAACAGCCCCTGAATACTGCTGGCTTTCACCTGATAGCGCTCCGACTTTTTAGCCTCTTTAGCCGCTTCTGCTTTATTCGCCTTGGACTGCTCGATCCGCTCCTTCTGCCCGGCGCTTAGCTTCTCCAGCTCTGCAAAATAGGTAACGGTTCCTTCTTTGTCGATAGAAACGCCTACCTTTGTCACCTGCTCTTTGTCCGATCCTAACTTCTTTAACATATCCTGAAGCTCTGTAGAGGACTCATCCAACAGATTTTCATACTTTGCCTGCACGTCCTTATCTGCAGCCATCTCCTCTAACGTCTCCGGATCAATCAGCACGCTGAATTCCGAGGTTCCCATTGACAAATAGCGCTGGGCTTCCTCTTCGCTGCTGTAATCTGCTACGATAAAGCTCATATTGCTATGCTGTTTTTTTAAATTTTCCAGCAAGGCCTTAGCCTTATCGGAAAGCTGTGTGATCTTTTTCTTTTTGGTTCCGTCCGTTTCGTTCGTGCGGGTATTCTGGCTCGTCCGGTTTGTTCTCTGCCGATTGTTGATATAGGACGTATTCTGATAATTGCCATACCCTCCAATTGTATTCATCATTCTGCTCTCCGCCTTCCTTTGCTTATTAGAAACTCCTTTTACAGAACTTATATCGGCAGGTAATTGGCAAATATTTACCTTTTTTTCTCTCCTAATTCTTTCAAACGCTGTTTTAACTTCTGAACTTCCTCTCTTTCCCAAAGCTCTTTTAAATCAGGCTGATGAAATCCCTGCAAGGCACTTTCTAAAATCACGCTCTTTTCTCTTGGCGCCTGCATCCCAAAATCGTGTCCCTCGTACCACCCGGCAACCTGATCAAAATAAGCGTCTCCGTGCTGAATAAGGTGATCGTCCTTTAGCAGCCATTCTACCGCAGAAACATATGCTTGCAGCTTTGCCAATGCCTGTTCCTCTTTTCTATGAAAGCCATAGACTACAGCAGCCTGTAGTTCAAATAAGGCTACGACGTTGGACTGAAGATGTTCTAGCTGATACAGTTCTATCAAATGATCGATCCGGTAAATCGTTTCCTCACAAACCGCCAGATTGCCTTTTTGCAGCCCCAAATATTGGACTGCTGCATTTACCAGGGAAAGCATATGCAAAAACATACTGATTTGCGTATATCCAACTGCCTTTTCCTCTTCTCCTGCCATTTGGTATGCCTGAATAAGCAGCGCGTCGCTCTGTCCGGTCATTCGATAAGGATTCGTCCGCTCCTCCAACCGTTCGACTACCTCCTTTGCTTTTCCCTGCAGCAAAAAAACCTGTGCCTCAAGTACCGCTGTATCCTCGCAAAGCCTGACGTCCTGACATTCCTTTAAAATATGCTCTAACAATCCGACAATCTCCTCCAATGCCCTCTGCTGCTCCTCTTCGCCTCCTGCCAGCATAAAATGATTCAGCCAAAGAACACCGATATAAAACAAAAACGGAAAACAAGAATAATATTTTTTTACCAGCTCCCGACACTGCTCCATGACTATATCGTACGGTTTTTTGGAAAAATCTTTCGCCAGCTTGGCATAATAGCGCTGAATCTGTTCTGATTGGAGCTGCGGCTCATAGCCTAACAGCTCGTCTACGCTGACGTCAAAAAACGAAGCAAGCTGCGGCAGCAACAGGATGTCCGGAAGGCTCTGCCGTGTCTCCCATTTAGAAACCGAAGCCTTGGTCACACCGATAAACCCCGCCAATTCCTCTTGTGTCACCCGTCGTTTTTTCCGCAGTCGGATTAAATTCTCTGCAAAATGCAAGCTGTTCATTGCCGCGCCCTCCTGTATCTGTTCTTACACAAGCAGTATAACGAACTGCTGTCTATTCTGCAAGCCTTGCTTTCTAGGATTTTTTATATGCTAGGAAAGTTCTCCAAACTTCCCTATCATACAAAAGCCCTCCGGGGGATGCGCACT
>CAJUFW010000264.1:0-391 GCA_910585655.1 uncultured Lachnospiraceae bacterium | reverse complement strand
ATAGAGTAGAAACGTGTGTGAGGTGATAGTATGCGAAAGAATCAGAATAACAGGTGTTATGTTTGTCTTTTACTGGCGATTCTCCTGTTTTTCTCCGGAATGTGTCTACGTTTTGAGCAGACAGATTCCTTTTTTTCGTATTCTTCTGATCGGAACCTTACTTCAAAAGCTTCCGTTTTCCGACAGCAAAAACCCGAGGTTCCGTTCTCATCGCTTTGTACCGATGAAATGCTCGGAAGTCGTACTTCTGCTACGGCTATTTTGCAAACCAGAACCAAAACAGAAAAAAATAATTCCTTCTCCGGGCAGCTTTTTTTCCTGCTGTGTCTGCTTGTACCTTCTTTCCACCTGATTTTTCTGACAATCAGCAGGGAGCTGCAATATGACGATT
>CAJUFW010000263.1 GCA_910585655.1 uncultured Lachnospiraceae bacterium | reverse complement strand
ACCCAGGTTGCTATAATTCCAAAAAGAATCCCGCCCTTTACCTTTTTGATCAGCAAAACAGCGGTAATCAGGACCCCAATCAAGGCTAAAATAGCCGTAATTCCAACCGATTGGAACGTTGCTCCCTTAAAGGTCTGATACGTAACAAGCGTCGCTTCGCTCGCTACAATCAGCTTCGCATCCTGTAACCCGATAAAAGCGATAAATAAGCCGATGCCCACGCTGACCGCAGACTTTAGGGTAGCCGGAATCGCATTAAAAATCGCCTCACGCACATTTGTAATAGAAAGAACGATAAAAATAAGTCCCTCTACAAACACAGCGAGCAGCGCTACCTGCCAGGAATATCCCATTCCCAATACGACCGTATACGCAAAGTACGCATTCAACCCCATCCCCGGCGCCAGGGCAAACGGATAATTTGCCATCAGAGCCATCAGCAACGTACCGATAAAGGAAGCCAGAGCCGTCGCAATCAAAATCGCGCTTGGATCCATCCCTGTTATCGATAAGATGCTTGGATTTACTGCCAGAATGTACGCCATTGTCATAAATGTCGTCAATCCAGCCAAAACTTCTGTCTTTACATTGGTGTCGTTTTCTTTCAGTTTAAAAAACCTTTCCAACATACCATTCTTCTCCTTTGTTGTTTGGTTTACAGAAACCTGCAGACCGTTTTTGCTATGTCGTTTTAGCAGCAATGTCGCCTTGACATAGTATTTCCTGTCTGCTGCAGCGTATCCAAAGACAACCTCTGCCTGACAAGGCTGTCTTTCACACGCTTACTCGTTCATTATACCAAATTCTAAAGAAAAAGCTACTCTTTTTTAAGAAAAATTTAATAATTTAATCTCTTTTCACTCTATTTTCTTCTCTTCGCTTCAAAGATACTTTTTAAATACCTCTTGTACGTTATGCCCTTTCCATTCCAGACTGCGGATTGTCACACCTACCGCTTTCAGCTTTTCCCGCAATATCTCCTCTGTTATTGTGTGGGAAAAAAGAGAATAGGTATCCTCTTCTTCCTGATATCGATATTCTTCCGGAACGAGATTGTTTAACACCTGCTCCGTCCGTTTCTTATCGTCTGTCTGAAGACGGATGTTCAAATCAGCCTCCCGTTCTAGCTGCTCCCTAGAAACCATCTCTATCTGCTTTTCATGATATACCAGAAAATAATCTACCGCCGTATATAAATCCTCGACATTTCGTCCCCTTAAAAAGATATCTGCCCCGCTCTGCTTGACTTTGGATATGGCAGCTTTGATCAGGTTCCGTCCTTCCAGATCGGTTCCGTCTACCACGGTATCCGGAATCAGAAGCTTCGCCCCACAAAGCCGCATTGCAGCCAGTTCATAGCAAAGCAACATATCTGGCGTATAAATCCGCAATTCCTTCCGACGCTCATTTTGACCGTCTAAGCAAACTTCCTGTACCACCTTTTGTACGTCGGCAGCTTCCACACCTTTTTGCTGAAGCTGCATTGCCTTTAAATTATCCCAGATATCCAGGCGGGCATAATACAAACATTTTTCTCCTCGTTCCTTCTGATTTTTCGCTTCCTTCCTACTCTCTCCTACCCGCTTCTGGAATATTCCAAAGCCTTGCCCTGGAAGCTGCCCTGCCAAAGGAGAAGCCTCTGGCAAGGTTTTGTCAACGATGTAATAAACAGTCCCTTCTCCGTCTTTTTTCCTAGCATCACCCTTTTTTGCTACTGCTGCCTGTAACTCTGTCAATGGTTTTTGATTCTCTGCCAAATGTTTCTTCTGCATCCGTACAAACAATAAAAATCCGATAACAAGGAACACTATCACCAGTACAGCGTCTAACACATACAAAATAGTTCCATATGCCTGCATAGCCACCTCATTTCCCGGCGGCAACACATATTCTCGTTCTAATATGCTTGTATCCACTCCTACAAAATAATACGCCAACGGGTTCCGATTCATCCCGGAACCGCCAATTCCGCTTGCAATCCCTACTGCCAGGGCATGCTGCAGCGCATTAAGCGCTCCGCAAAATAACAGCGACATCCCGACACCCAATAAATAATGTTTTCTTGAAAACAACACGCAAGTCAACATCCCAAGGCTGATATAAAGTAAGATATCCAAGATATGCCGAAGCAGCGGCTTTACAAAAAAGAGAAGATCCGAAGAAGAAAAACAACCTGCAAATAAGTCCTTCATTCTCCGTATTACAAATCCCATAGGGATCACTGTCAGCACCAAAGACATTACAAAAATAATGAGAAAACTTCTGATATATAAATTCCCTGGCTTCACTCCGCAAAAGCAAAGTCCTTCTGTTCTTCTCCGGTGCAAATCCAATCCCATTGAAACACCCAGCAGCAAAACTACCGTTATTACATTCATTACATTTCCCGTGATATGTACTACCATAGACTTCCACAACAAACTATGTGCCGCATATTCTATCGCCGGATCAGCAAACCGGATATCATTGAGCAAACGCCAATGATTATGCCATGTCTCATAATAAGGATATCCGATATGACCCAAATATCCCGCCAAGATCAAAATGATCAGCAAAGCCCAAAGAGTATACTGCTTACTCCAAAGCAATGCTTCTTTTTTTAATAGTCGCATTTTTTTGTCACTCCA
>CAJUFW010000262.1 GCA_910585655.1 uncultured Lachnospiraceae bacterium | reverse complement strand
CGAGATCGAGTAATGTGACTGGAGTTCAGACGTGTGCTCTTCCGATCTTGGGAAGGTTGGTTGGCTTCACATCCGTAATTTCTGGTAAATCTAATCCATATACTCGAAACGTCTTACCCTTTAAATGTTCTGCTAAGAATTTACTGGTAATGTCTTTGTTCTGATACGAAATTTCTTCTGTTCCCATCCTACTCTCCTCCTCTTCTCTTTTATTATATCAGCTACTTGCCTGACAGGCAATCCTACTTGATCAATTTTTTCCCTGACATCCCCTTTTGACATTTCCCTTTATACTGAATGCTTTCTTCTTCATTATCATATCAAAAAAGAACCCATAAAAATACCTGCTTAGGTACTTTTATAGGTTCCCCTCTTTAACGATCCATTTACAAAAATTCTCTATTCAATGCTCCGCATACTTGGAAACAGAAGTACATCTCTTATCGACGGTGAATTTGTCATAATCATCACCATTCGGTCAATCCCAAAGCCAATCCCACCAGTCGGCGGCATACCATGTTCCAAAGCGTTTAGGAAATCCTCGTCAGTATGATTTGCCTCTTCGTCACCGGCAGCCAGCAATTCCTCCTGGGCGGCAAAACGCTCTCTCTGGTCAATCGGGTCATTTAGCTCGGAATAGGCGTTTGCCATCTCCCAGCCGTTCATAAAGAACTCAAAACGCTCTACATAGTCTGGATTTTCCGGCTTTTTCTTGGTCAATGGTGAAATTTCAACCGGATGATCCATCACAAAAGTCGGCTGAATCAAATGCTCCTCTACATACTCCTCAAAGAACAAGTTGAGGATATCACCTTTTTTATGTCTTGCCTCGTATTCAATATGATGCTTGTCAGCCAAAGCCTTTGCTTCCTCTGTCGTATGGATTTCGTTAAAATCGACATTGGCATATTTTTTAACTGCATCTACCATCGTAATCCGCTCAAACGGCTTGGACAGATCCATCACATGTTCGCCATACGGAACCTGCTCGGATCCAGTTACTTCTTTGGCAATATAACGATACAAGTTTTCTGTCAGATCCATCATCCCATGATAATCCGTATATGCCTGATACAACTCCATCAGCGTAAACTCCGGATTGTGACGGGTGTCAAGTCCCTCATTTCGGAATACACGTCCGATTTCATAAACACGTTCCAATCCACCGACAATCAGCCTCTTTAAATACAGTTCCAGAGAAATACGTAGTTTCATATCCTCGTCCAAGGCATTGAAATGTGTCTCAAATGGTCTGGCTGCCGCGCCTCCTGCATTCTGCACCAGCATCGGCGTTTCCACTTCCATAAAGCCCTGATCATCCAGATAACGGCGAATACTGCTGATAACCTTGGAGCGCTTCCGAAAAGTCTCCTTTACATCTTGATTCATAATCAAATCTACATAACGCTGACGGTAACGTAAATCCGGGTTTGTCAAGCCATGGAACTTCTCCGGCAAAATGTTAAGGCTCTTAGACAGCAGTGTCACTTCCGTTGCATGAATAGAAATTTCTCCCTTCTGCGTACGGAACACTGTGCCATGTACCCCGATAATATCCCCTACATCATATTTTTTAAAATCCTTATAAGACTCCTCGCCTACAAAATCCCTAGCTACATAAGCCTGAATATCGCCCTGTAAATCTTGTACGTTGCAAAAGGAGGCTTTTCCCATCACACGCTTGAGCATCATCCGTCCGGCAATGCTGACTTCCTTACCCTCCATCTCTTCAAACTGGTTCTTGATATCCATACTATGCGCTGTCACGTCATATTTGGTAATCCGAAACGGATCTTTTCCATTCGCCTGTAAATCTGCCAGCTTTTCCCGACGCACCTTTAACAAACTATTAATATCCTCGGCGCCTGCCGATATACCTTCCTTTCTTCCTTCTGACATATTTTCCTCCATTCTGCTATACCATTCTTTGCCTCTCTGTATAGCTTTTTCTGTATTTATACTGCTTTTACAGCCCTCTCTTGCACCAATCTGCTTATCCGAAGCAAGCCTTTGTTCCTTTTGCTCTCTCTGCTTTTATCAGCTTGCAGAACGGATGTCCAGGACTTTATATTTCAGCATCCCCACTTGGGTTTCTACCTCAATCACATCTCCAACACTGCTGCCAAGTAAAGCTCTCCCTACCGGAGATTCATTGGAAATCTTTCCCTTCAAGCTGTTTGCCTCGGTTGCCCCTACGACCTTATACTCAATTTCGTCATTGTACTCCATATCCAGTATTTTTACGATACAACCGATATTGACCCTGCCCAGATCCACATCCTCTTCCAGATACACTTCTGCATCCTTTAAGATTTTTTCGATTTCTTCAATTCTGGTTTCAATATCGCGCTGTTCATCCTTTGCTGCATCATACTCTGCATTCTCAGACAAGTCACCCTGCTCTCTTGCTTCTTTGATTTTCTGAGCGACTTCCTTCCGTCGGTTGACTTTCAAATCCTGAAGTTCATCCTCCAGTTTTTTCAGTCCTTCATAGGTCAATACATTTTTTGCCATAGCTTTACCTCCACTAATCATCTGATATATCGTATGCCTGTCCCTCCAATGAAATGCAGCAAATAGCTTTCTTTTTGTTGCTTTCTCTCCTATCGTCTGCCACCAGCCAGCACTTGCCTAAA
>CAJUFW010000261.1 GCA_910585655.1 uncultured Lachnospiraceae bacterium | reverse complement strand
CACACTCTTTCCCTACACGACGCTCTTCCGATCTATGTCCTAGACGGAGAAACAATAGAAGTAGGTGTGAATTTTTCGGAACATGCGTGGCGTTCTGGAATAGAAATGAATGACAGTATTTATTTTGATTTTATTTCAAAAACTGTGCAGGTACTTTAGGTGCCTTATCCCCATTGGAGAGCTATAGCAAATATTTGTTGTGAAAGGTGGAAAAATGTGTGTTGTGAAGAAATTAATTAAGAGAAAAACGTGGTGGTTTATAGCAGGCATTTTTATGTTGTTGATGCTATCAGGTCTTTTTCTTTTTTATACGATTATAGATTCCCCTACGATGCAGAGCAGACGGTATGCAGAGTTAGAACAAATATATCCAAAATTCAATTTCTTTAAGCCTGAATTGGTAAGCTATTCCAGTTTACCGGAAGGCGGGTATTTGGAGTTTGCCTGTAAAACTTCTGATATAGCAGTTTTAGCTCGTGTTACTAAGGGTAACGAGGAGGTAGCGAAGCCTTTTGTGGTAAACAGAATGAAGACAAATCCTTTTGCGACAGAGGATGATTATTCTTTAGAGGATATCACAGAGTTTCTTCGTCAAGATCCCAATAGGTTAAATTGGGGAAGTAATTGTTATGAATATGAAATAGAGATTATGAAGTTATTGTATTCCAAAGTCGATAAAATAGATAGTAGCAATAACAAAATATCTGTTAGAATACCTTATTCGCCTACTTATTCCGGTTATGCGCTATTCCGTGCCTATACAGGAATGGAAGTAGTACTTTTTCTGACAGAAAAAAAGGTTGATGATCAGCTTTGTTATGAAATAAACCAATCTTATCCCTTTTATGTTTCGGAGAATGGATATGTAGTACCTGCCTGTACCTTGTATATTGGATATGAGGAGTATGGCGGAATGCGTATTGGAAAGTTTGTCAAGGAAGTAAAACATGCTTATAAGATGATAAGCGAATGATACGAACAAAAATGCGATTCAATGCACGGAGAAGTCATAGTAATAGCCGGTTTTCAGATTTCTGCCTATTACTACAATCAAAAGCTGGACGCTTTTTCAAAGAATAAAAAGACACAAAAAGAATCATCAGAAAGAGGGAAGGCTTTAGGTTATGAAGATAAAACAGCAATTCCTTCTTTTTTTCATCATTATGTTGTTTATTTCTTTCTGCGGCTGTGCCTCGAAGGAACAAAAGCCCGATCCGGGTACGCCTGATCCAGAGCTGTCTTCCAAACCATTGGAGTTTTTTGGCTGCACTTTTCATGATGAAGAGGGCTTTACCTTTGACGGTTTTCCTTTGATGGCAGACTATAAGATAATGAAGGAACGGATGAAGCTGACCAGGACAGAGATAGAACCGTATGTAGAGGAGGACTATGAGGGGGTCTATGGAAAAGAACAGCATATATATTATGTTCAGGTATCTTTGGAGGACTATCCAGAAGCATTAGGGAATATTACCTACAATTTTTATAAAGAGCAGTTTGCAGGAGGAAGTATGACCATAACGTTTCCAGATTATGAAAGCGCGGTACAATATGCGAAAGAAAAGGCGGGAGTTCTATGGTCACTGCAAGAAGAAGGGTTGGAAGAGAAACTGGAAGAAAAACGGGAAAAAGGGGAATACAAAGGATATAGTATTGGTGAATCAGAACAGGCATATACCTATTCTGCAAGGAGTATTGATAAGCGAAATATCTATGTTCAGATTACAACAGCAATAAACGCATATCAAAAAGGAGTGGTGAAAATTTTCTTTTTAGAAAATACACCAATAAGTGAAGCAGGTGCGCTAAAGGGTAGTATTTATTTCGATCTAGAAGAGGAAGAGTCATAGATTGATGAAAGGGTGGCAGGATGAAAAAGCGGTTCTTCTATAAAATCTATTTTTTAATTGCTGGTATCTTAGTATCTGTCATAGTAATAGCCGGTTTTCAGATTTCTGCCTATTGCTACAATCAAAGGCTGGACAGCGCCTTTGTGCAAAAGCAGCCAGATAACGTATATACCAGACAAGAAGAACTGACCAAAGACACCTTGTTACGTGTAACGCCGCTTTCTCGTACGATAACAGAACAAGGAGCAGAGGAAATAAAGTTAGATGCAACCATTTGTTATTATGAAAAATCAGGAGACTGGATACCCAAAAAGATTTTCTGGAGAGGAACAAAGGTGATGACCTGCGTAGGATATATGACGGATGCTTACAAGGAAATCCGGGAAACTTATGAAGAAATCTATGGCTGGAATTTTTATCCCAGCTACCAAAGAGGTTGGAGAGTTGCGATTCCTTTTATCACAAAAGAGGAATGGCAGAAGGGAATTGAGCCGGAATACAAGCTTTGTTATATTTGGACTGGCGATGTAAAAAAGCTGGAAAGAGCCTGGCTGGATCGGTATGGAAAAGTCTTAAAAAAAGAAGGGGTAGCCAGAAAGGACTGGTATTTAAGATCAGATAAAAGGTTGTATGAGAAGGGTTACTATCTTTCTCCCGACTTGTACCGAAGCTATTTTCCGCTTCCGGTGAAAGTCATAATGCTTGGCTGGATAGCGGCAATCGGCTGGACGCTTTTTCAAAGAATAAAAAGTGAAGTGCTATACTAAAGTTGTAACGGGAGTGGCTAATGAGATATAATAAAAAT
>CAJUFW010000260.1 GCA_910585655.1 uncultured Lachnospiraceae bacterium | reverse complement strand
AAAAGCCCGCATTTCTGCGGACTTTTCTGTATAGGCAAATTCAGCTAATTATCATGTCGGCGTCCTTTTGTTAAAGGATGGAACTACGATTGAAATCCTGCCGAAGATCTGCTCCCGTCCGGAAGAAACCTTTTCTGTCGGAATCGCCTCTTCTGACGTAACCTCTGCCAGCACAGGCTCCGCTAGGGCAGCCTCCGGCGAAGCCGCCTTAGCTCATACAAAAGCCCGGACTTTACTAATCGACATGTTAAAAACGCTAAAATCCTCGCCTTTTAAAAACCTGCAGTCTGCGCCTTTAGAAGCTGCTAAGCTGCCGTTATTGGAAATTTTTATCCAAATGTTTCTGACAGAGGTGCTTCGTATCGTCAAGCAGGGACTTAAATGCAGTTATCAGCTTGTACAAAGCAACGAAACACAATTTAAAGGAAAATGGAAGGTCGCCCAGCATATTACCCATAATTATGCGCATAAGGAACGCGCCTTTTTGGAATACGAACTTTATCACGTCAATCGGGCAGAGAATCGGCTGCTAAAGGCAACGCTGCATTATTTATATCAAATTTCTTCCTCTGCTAAAAACAAGACCACTATAAAAATCCTCTTAAATGAATTTCGTGAGGTCACAGCCTCCACCCATTATCAAGAGGATTTTGCACAGTGTATTTCGGATCGAACGATGCAGCATTACGAAACAGCCCTGCTTTGGTGTCGTATCTTTTTAAGAGGCAAAAGCTTCACTCCTTTTTCCGGCTCAGAAACCGCCGCTGCCCTGCTGTTTCCGATGGAAGTTTTATTTGAACGCTATGTAGCTGCCAAACTGAAGCAGCACCTGACCGGAGCAGATTTCCAGGTTCTGCTGCAGGACACCTCTCATCATCTATTCGATGAACCACGTAGGCAGTTCCTTTTAAAACCAGATATTGTCGTCATCCGCAACCGCGATCAAGCCGTTTTTCTTCTGGATACCAAATGGAAGCTGCTCTCGGCAAACCAGCGGCAATATGGCATTTCCTCTGAAGATATGTATCAGATGTATGCTTATCAGAAAAAATATCAGGCAGAAAATGTACGGCTTCTCTACCCACTCAACCCGGATCCGGAATTCGCCTCTCTTAAACCGATTGTCTTCCGCTCTGTGGAAAAGCAAGGGGACGCTGCCGTTTTGGTGGAATTCGTGGATTTATTTCATATGGAAGACTCTCTGGCACGGATTGTAAAAGGATTTCTATGACATCAATATCCGTTTCCAAAGCTTTTGCCCAAGCTAAGCTTCTGAACAGATGGCACTACATACTCAAACGAAAGCTTCTCTTCTATCCGCTGCTTTCCTATTGAACATGCCACTTCCATTGTTCCCTGATACGGCAGCTCCCGGATATGCTCTTTTATTCTCCAAAGCCTTAGTTCAAACGCATAGAACTCCGTATTCTCCTGACTGGCTTTTGCAAGAGGATAGTCTACACGATACCGCATCTTATGGGTATGTGGCTCATAAACCTCCCTTATTTGCGCTCCGTTCTCATCTGTCTGAGCGTAAAACATCAAAAGATCCGCTCCACCTCCGGTATCCATCGCAAGCTCTATTTCAAGCTGGTTTCCCTCCAAACGGCTATTGTCTATTATTTTACCATCCTTCATTGTAATTCTATAAACGGATACCCAGCAATACCATTCCGCATTTCCGCTCCTCAGATCAGTGAAGCGAAAATCGACAACCGGAATATAGTAAACGTCGCCAAATATACCTGAATTTAAAAAGCATTTCCTTCCCATCAGATAAGAATGGTTCCCCGACCTTGCCGGAGATCCGTTCTCTTCCCACTCTATAAATTCCTCTGGCAAAAGCTCCACCGGGGTATCGACTATCTGGATCGTTCTCTTTACATGTCCCGTGTATAGAAAAAATATCAGGAACGTACCGCCTGCCGCTGCCAGTACAAACGCTATTCCCCAAAACCATTTTCTTTTTATTTTTTGTCTCATTCTGCCAACCTCCTTCCGCCGCTTGTCTATGGTAATGCTGTCTCCTCTCTATCTCCCTCTACTCTGTATTCAAAGGAAAATTCTCCCTCTATCCGCTGCTTTCCTATCGAACATGCTATCTGCAAACTTCCCTGATAAGGCTCTTCCCGAATATATTGATTGTCTGGATCATGTTCGCCAAATGCAATATAAGGATGGCTGCCTTCCGGATCTGCCTTTGCCAGCGGATATGTAATCTCATACTGAAGCTGTTGCGTATCAACCCCAGGAATGTATAATCCTTTTCCTTCTCCTCCTTCTATTTGACTATAAGCACGGATAAATCTTGCTCCTTCATTACCGTTCATTTCCACCTCCAGCTTCATCTTATTTCGTTCCAAACGACTGTTTTCTACTACTTTTCCATCTCTCACCGTCACTCTTCTTACAAATACACAGCAAGCCCATATCGGAGTTCCTTCCGTCACATCCGTATAGTGAAAAGTCACGGTCGGAATATAATAGACCTTCCCTGCCAGCCCGGAATAACAAAAACATTGCCTTCCAAGCAAATAGGCAGTAACCTCTGCTTCTAGCACCGCACCGGAAGCCTCCCACTCCACAAGCCCCTCGGAAAGAAGCTCCGTCGGAACATCGACTACCTTAATAGAATGCTTCACATATTCTGTATGTAGTATCGGAACCAGAACAATTAAAAGAATCACAGATCGGAAGAGCGTCGTGTAGGGAAAGAGTGTGT
>CAJUFW010000259.1 GCA_910585655.1 uncultured Lachnospiraceae bacterium | reverse complement strand
GAATCGAAGAATGTATCGGCTATAAGCAGGCGGTGTTGGATCGTTATAACGCAAGGTAAAAAGATTCTATATATAAAATGAGAGTTGTCAGGAGATAATCTTGACAGCTCTTGTTTTCTTTAGAGGATTTAGAGGAAAGTTCTCAAGGTGGGATGCACTGCGGCAGAGCGGAAAGAGATTCATTTAGTATACCGTTATACTAAAAATTATGTTATTTTTTTCATAAGTAAATGGATGAAAATACAGACATCCTATTATAAAATCAGGAAAATTCCACTATTTTTTCAACTTTCAGGATTTGGTGAAAAATGGAATGAAAAAATTAACATAGACTTTTTGAAAAAGGAATTGTACCCTAAAGGCAAGTCAGCAGCAATCCATAAAGGAGAGCTTCTGCCGCAAAAATTATAAAAAGAGAGGAGAATTTTACAATGAAGAAAGCAAAAAAAATACTGGTACTTCTTTTAGTATTGGCTTTTGCCATTTCTTCTCTGGCTGCTTGTACGAAAAAGGAGTCAGACAACAAAGAAAGTCAGACACAGGGGGATAACAAAACCCCAGAGGACAACAACGACAATAATCAAGAGGGCGATACCGAAGGAGAAGACAACAACCAGACTGCCGGCGATTGGAGCTGGCCTCTTTCGGAAAAGAAAGAGCTTTCTATCTGGCTGGGTTGGTCAAACGAATATGCTAATGATCCAAATGAATTGCATTCTATTCAGAAAATTGAGGAAAATACCAACGTTCATATCAACTGGGTAACAGTATTAGGAGCAGAGGCACAAGAAAAATTTGGTCTTTTAATGGCTTCTGGTGATTATCCGGATATTTTAAGAGGAGCTGAAGCTTACTACACAGGTGGTTTGGTACAGGCATGCAACGACGGTATTATCTATGATCTGACCGAGTATGTCCCACAGTATATGCCGACTTATCAGGCTCTTCGTGCTTCCAATGAAAAGTTGGAAAAAGATACTGTAACGGACGATGGCAGAATGGTAGGCGTTTATACGATTGCTTCTAACAATGGCGTTGTAGAAGGTGAACGTGTTTGGGACGGTTTATGTCTCCGCCAAGATTGGCTGGATGAGCTGGGTATGAAAGCTCCTGTTACCATAGATGACTGGCATGATGTATTAAAGGCATTTAAAGACAATTATAACTGTGAAGCTCCACTGATGATCGGTGCGTTAAACGGTTATGATGTCTGCCACAACTTCCTGTCCGCTTATGGTGTTTTAGGTGAGTTCTATAATGATAACGGTACAGTAAAATACGGTCCGTTAGAAGATGGCTACAAGCAGTGGGTACAACTGTTCCGTGACTGGTATGCAGAAGGTTTAATCGATCCAAACTTTATCAGCAACGATGCTGCTTTTACAGGTTCTGCTGAATACTTAGGAACCGGACGTGCCGGAGCTGCTGCTAATATCTGGGGTTTAACAGCGGATACTTATAAGGTTCAGGGCTATACGACAGAAGAGGATTATTTCCTGGCAGGTGTCACAACTCCGGTATTAAACGAAGGAGATACCCCACAGATTGGTTATGCAATGAGTGAGCTGACCAAGGAAACTCTGTCTATCACAACAAATTGCAAGGATGTTGAACTGGCTTGCCGTTATCTGGATTACTGGTATACCGAAGAATGTATGTTCCTGGATTCTTTGGGAATCGAAGGCGATAGCTATATAGACGACGGAGACGGAACTTATACGTTGACAGATAAGTTAAAAGAGCAGGTATCAAGTGGACAGTATCCAAGTCTTTCTACTGCATTGTCTCTGTACACTTTGGTAACAAGTGATTTTGGCCTTTATAACTGGGCAATGTTTGATCCGATGTACGAAGGTATGAGAACATTAGAGGCGTATGACGCATGGGATAAAGCATCTTATGATTTGATGCTGCCTCCATGTATGACAATGACAGAAGATGAGACAATCAAGTACAACAACCTCTATACCAGTATCAAGACTTTGGTACAGGAAAATACGATTAAGTTTATTACCAGCGCTAAGCCGATGGAAGAGTACGATGCGTTTGTACAAGAGCTGTATTCTTATGGAATCGAAGAATGTATCGGATATAAGCAGGCTGCATTGGAGCGTTATAACGCAAGGTAAACTTGCATACAAGATAAACTTACGTACAAGATAAACTTATGTATAAGAGAAGCTTGTATGTAAAGCTTAGGTTTTAAAATGAAAAACCGGTGGGAGAGAATTTCGTTTCTTCCGCCGGTTTTTTGTATCATTCAGCTTATATAGAAGCGTCATAGCGTTTTAACAGCCCTAAGCCAATCGGATATGGTCCGGTATGGACGCCGATGGTTGCGCCTATCTGGAAAATGTCGATTTGCTCGATCGTACGATACGTCTGTACGGAGGCTAACAGTTCATCCCGGAACGAGACGGCTTCCTGGTAATCGTAGCCATAGCCTACGACAAACAGATAATCATTCGGATTTTCGCCTGTTTTTTCAAAATGCTCTTTGGTGAGAGCGAGTAGTTTTTTCTTTGCCTTTTCCCGGCTTCTCGTAATCCCGCCGGAAAAAATTTCCCCTTCCTTTAAAATAATCAGGGGCTTTAGCCCGAGCGTGCTTCCGGCAAGCCCGAGCAGTTTGCCGATTCGTCCTCCGGCTACCAGGTAGTCAAGGCTTCCAATCGTAAAAATGATACGTCCGCTGCCTTTGATCTGTTCGAGCCTGGCGATGGTTTCCTCATAGGAAAGCCCATTTTGCCGCA
>CAJUFW010000258.1 GCA_910585655.1 uncultured Lachnospiraceae bacterium | reverse complement strand
GCGATAATCGGCGCTAGAAAGGTTATAATGAACAAGCCTTTTTGCTTCTTTAAAAAAATTTTTACAATTTCCATTAACCGTTTTCTGATTTCGTGCATCGTATCACTCCTATTGCTTTGTAATCGGTCACTCTTATTTATATTTTTCTGCCTGCTTCCTAAACATATTTGCATACTCACCATCTAATAGCATCAACTCATTATGAGTTCCCGACTCAATAAAACTACCATTTGACATAACATATATTTTATCTACATCTTGTGTCATAGTTAAATGATGAGAAATAAAAATAGTTGTCTTATTTTCAGCAAGTTCCAGCAGCTTTTGGTTCACCTTCCTTTCTGTTAAGGGATCTAAGGCACTAGACGCTTCATCTAAAATAATAAACAAATGCTCCTTTGCAAAAATACGTGCGACAGCGATCATCTGTTCCTGACCTCCGGAAAGATTGATACCGGCATCCGAAAATTCTTTTGATATTGGAGTATGAATATCATGTTCTAAAGAATAGATACTTTCATCAAACGTTGATGCCTGTAAAGCAAACCGAATATCAGAGGTCTTCTCTGGCATAACCCGATCCAAAAGCACGTTTTCGCCGACGGTTGCCGCAAACAGTTTGAAGTCCTGAAACACTGTACCAATCTTTTTTCTGTATTCTTCCGGAGAATACTGTTTTAAATCTACACCATTGACTTTGATGGTTCCTTCTGTCGGATCGTAAAATCGGAGTAATAATTTTAAAAGTGTGGTTTTGCCTGCTCCATTCTGACCGACAATCGCAATTTTTTCCTGACCTTTCATCGACAAATTAATATGATTTAAGGT
Organism: uncultured Lachnospiraceae bacterium; assembly: GCA_910585655.1. Classification (GTDB taxonomy): domain Bacteria; phylum Bacillota; class Clostridia; order Lachnospirales; family Lachnospiraceae; genus MGBC131033. The sequence continues at coordinate 1,977 of CAJUFW010000258.1, read as the reverse complement.
TTTTGCATCCGTATGCGGATATTGGAAACTACAATCTATCATCTCAATCCGGTCAATTTTAGACGGAAGTGTTACGCTTTTCTTTGTAGTCGTTAGAGAAGACGGCAGCTCCAAAAATTCTTTCAATTTGTCCACATATTTACTATGGAGTGCCAACTGTGGAATCACATCTTTTAACATCTGAAAGGAATTATTCAAACTCCAGGCAGCATTAATCATTCCTGCTATAGATCCATAGGAAATTGTTTTCTGAACAGAAGCCCGGATAATGAGTACGCTAAAATATAAAATATCAATCAAAAACGTGTTAATCAAAAACCCGTTTGTAAAGGAATAAAAAAAATTCTTCCCTGCATATTTCTTTATAACCTGACGGGCGTTCTTTCCTTCTTCTTCGTATTTTTTTAACAGCAGTTTTTTTACTGTTGAAGTATGGATTTCTTTTGCATATTCTGCCAGATAAAACACTCTTTGGATATAGCTACGCCTACGTTCTATTGGCTTTGATTCGATATCCTGTTCATAAGTAATTTTGCTTCTCTTCAAATTGACCGCTAGGGAAGCCAAAACAGCAGTTGTCACAAATACCACACAGAGCGGATCCACCACAAAAATAATTCCCAGAATACCAGCTATCGTCAAGAAGGAAGTCAAAATACTGATAAAACTGTTGAATACGCCAAATACCCTATTATCTGCTTCTGATAACGATAATAGAAAAGAATTATAATACTCCGGGTCATCATAATATTGTAAATCCGTTTCTATCGCCTTTTGAAACAATTTTTGCTGCATCCTCTGGGAAATTTTTTCTCTGGCAATCGGAGCATAAACCGTATAAAAAAAGGAGGAAGCTATGCTGGTGACAATAAAAAAGAGCGCCGCGATTCCAATGAACCTCAAAACTTCTGAAAAACTTCTTTGAAACTGAACCGAATCAATCACATATTTTGTCAGAAGAACATCGCCAAGAATATCAATCGCACTATTAAGCAAAGCTACTATCATAGAGCCAATCACATAAAAAGGAGCCACCGAGACAACAATTTTCATCATATAGATATTATTTGCTATTATGTTTTTTATATGTTTCATCTTCTAAATCCTTTCCTGATATCCTTGAGCCTGGCTTAAAAACATCTCTGCATACAATCCGTTCCGATCCATCAGCTCCTCATGAGTCCCCTCTTCTACAATAGCGCCATCCTTCATAAAACATACTTTATCGGCAATCTTCGCCGAGGATAACCGATGTGAAATAAAAATAACGGTTTTATCACGGCAAACCTCTAACATACTTTGAAAAAGATTCTCTTCTGCAATCGGATCGAGCGCACTGGTCGGTTCATCTAAAATGACCATCGGAGCATCTTTTGCAAACGCCCTAGAAAGCGTTAGCATTTGCTGCTCCCCGCCGGAAAGAACCAATCCATCTTCCTGAAATTCTTTCGTAATATCTTTATAAATCCCGCCGCTTTGGGAAATTTTATGATAAATTCCAGCAGTCTTCAAAGCGGTTTTGACAAGTTCCTCCTTTTCCTCTTCATCCGTTAGCAAAACGTTTTCTAGGACATTCATAGCGAATACCTGGCTATCCTGAAAACAAATGCCAAATAGCTCCCTATAGGAATTTAGATCTATGTTTTTGATATCTTTATTACCATATCGAATCACACCATCCGAGACATCATATAATCGAAGCAAGAGTTTGACTAATGTTGTTTTTCCAGAACCGTTTGCCCCTACCAGTGCAATTTTCTGACCGCGTTTAATTTTTAAATTGATCTTTTCAAGTGCATTTCTTTCTGAATCGGCATATCGAAAAGATACCTGCTGGAATTCGATATCCATATAATCTTTATCAGAAAGAATTTCTTTTGATCCATTTTGTATCTCGTTTTGACAAGATAAAAATGACATAAAATTTTCAACGAATCATGAAGGGTTATCACAGCCTATAATGAAAATAGGAGGGAG
>CAJUFW010000257.1 GCA_910585655.1 uncultured Lachnospiraceae bacterium | reverse complement strand
AGGCGTCCCATCTATAACACTGTTTCTTACCACCTTTCATTGTATCATAAAAATTATGAAAATCAACTGGCTTTTTGTACAAATTACCAAGATAAAAAAGGATTTAGATTGATAAATGGACACCTATTAAAAAGATATGCGGAAAGGATAGATTTGTGAAACAAGTTGGAGAGAAACGGAGCAGATTTAAGAGGATTGCCAGATCACAGGAATAGTTGAGAATGTCAAATTTATTACCTTTTTTCAGTGGTAAACAGGGGAAAATCATATTGTGGTACTATAAAAATCCCTGTGGATATGTTATACTGTTATCGGTGTCTGTGGTCGGGCGGACAGAGTGGAAACAAAGCATGTTCCAATGGCTCGAAATATCACCGCAGCACAGAGGATAAGCAGGAGGCTGGTATGAGAAAGTATGAACCAAAGGAAGCCAGATTAGCTCTGGCAAAGGAAATTGCAGCAGATTCGATTGTCCTGCTGGAAAATAAGGATGGAATATTGCCGCTTCAGACAGGAAGCCGGGTGGCGTTGTTTGGGCGTGGGCAGCTGGAAACACAGATTGGTGGAGGCGGATCAGGGGCTTCGTTTTCCGAGGAGGCTACGAACGTGCTTGAGGAGTGTATCCGCGTCGGATTACAGCCGGTAGAGGAGTTAGCCTCATTCTACCGTCAGTTTGTTGCACAGGCGGCAGAGGAAGCCAAAGCGAAAAAGGATGATTTTGACTTTTCCAAGCTGGGAGATTTGGTAGCAAGCGGCTTGATCTATGAAATATTCGGCAGGTATAGCGCGCCGTCAGTGGAAGCAGGTGTTGAGGAGGATCTGCTCGTGCGTGCGGCGGCAGAAACCGATACGGCGCTGCTGGTCATCAGCCGTGCGTCTGGCGGAGAGGAATGTGACCGCCGGAGAGAGGATGATTACTATTTGCTGGAAAGTGAGAAAATGCTGGCAGAAGCAGTTTGCAGCCATTTTTCTAAGGTAATTGTCATCTTTAATATCAACGGGGTCGTAGATACCGCGTGGATCAAAACGTATCCATCTATAAAGGCTGTCCTGTTTATGGGAACGCCGGGAGAACAGGGAGCCGCTGCATTAGCGGATATTCTGGTAGGGAAGGTAAGCCCGTCTGCCAGGCTTTCAGCAACGTTTGCACTATCCTATGAGGATTATCCGACTGCAGAGGATTTCAGCTTTAACAAAGACAAGCCGGAAAGTATTTTAGAATACAAGCATTATGGGCTGGATGCAGAGGCAAACCGGGACAAACAGGCAAGAAAAAGCAGCGGAATAGAATCCGAAAAAGACTTTGAAAAAAATCCGGTGACGGTTTACCGGGAAGGGATTTATATGGGGTATCGTTATTTCGATACCTTTGAAAAAGAAGTGATGTATCCGTTTGGCTTTGGTCTTTCCTACGCAGAGTTTCATCAGACAGTAGAAAGCATTTGCCGGGCGTCCGGAGAGGAAGCCTCTATGGTGGTTACGGTTATGGTAGAAAATACTTCTAAAACACCTGGAAAGGACGTTGTACAAGTATATGCCAGCCTGCCGGCAGGGCGTTTGGAGCAGCCGTATAAAAAACTGATTGGCTTTGGAAAAACCCATTTGCTGCAGCCGGGCGAGAAAGAACGTGTGATAATCCGGATTCCTCTTACAGAGCTTGCCAGCTACGACGAGGAAAAAGCCGCTTATCTTTTGGAGGCAGGGGACTATATCCTCCGGGTAGGCAGTACCGGAAACCAGACTCGGATAGCCGGAAAAATCGCTGTGGCGGAAGAGATTCTTGCCGTTCGTTATACAAATCGCCTTTCCCTTCAGGAGTGCAACCGGGAAAAGATCACGTTTTTGTCCGGCAGGGAATTAACCAGGAAAGAGCATTATGCCGGAGAAGGGCAAGAGCTGACAGAGGCTCCGTTGTTATTTGAACTGACGGCAGCAGACGGTAAGGCAATGGCGGACAGTCTGCAGACGATGAAGAAGCTGGAATTCCCAAAGCAGGGCGAGGTATCAAAAGAGCGTCAGGAAACGGGAATCTGGCAGTTTGCCGATGTGAAAAACGGTCACGTTTCGTTGGAGGAATTTGTTGCGCAGATGAGCGTAGAGGAATTGGCTGTACTGGCAAACGGTTATGGACCAGGGCTTCCGTTTGGCGGAATGGGCGCTAAAAATCCAAGCACGATTCAGTATGAGGATGGGACAGATATTGCGGTTTCCTCCCATTCGACCGGAAATCCGGGTTATGTGAGCCCGTCTCTTCCAAAATACGGCATTCCTTCTGCCTTTTATAAGGATGGTCCTGCAGGAGTACGGATGACGGCGTGGCCGACCGGAATGGTGCTGGCATGCAGTTTTAATCCGGAACTGGTATATGAATTTGGTTCGGCATGTGGTCAGGAAGCAGAAAGCCAGGATGTCGATAGCTGGCTGGCTCCAGCTATGAACCTGCACCGGAACCCATTAGGCGGGCGGAATTTCGAGTATTTTTCCGAGGATCCGTATCTGGCCGGAATCTGCGGTCTGATGGTGGCAAGAGGGGCAGAAGAGAACAATCATGTAACGACCTGCCCAAAGCACTATGCTTTAAACGAGCAGGAAACCTACCGCCGGGGCAGTCTGAAAAAGTTATTTGATGCCGTGGACAGTGTAGTGGAAGAGCGTGTGGCAAGAGAGCTATACTTAAAGCCGTTTGAAATGGTAGTACGAGGGAGTCAGGTGAAGACGATTATGACTGCTTTTAATAAAATCAACGGTACGTTTGCCGGAGGCAGTAAGGATCTGTGTACCCATATTCTTCGGGAAGAATGGGGATTTGACGGCGTAGTAGTGACGGATTGGGGCGATATGGATATTGTAGTGGACGGAGCAGACGCAGTAGCAGCCGGAAACGACGTAATCATGCCGGGCGGTCCGCCTGTCATTGCCCAGGTATTAGCAGGTTATAAGATCGGAAGAGCGTCGTGTAGGGAAAGAGTGTGT
>CAJUFW010000256.1:475-2996 GCA_910585655.1 uncultured Lachnospiraceae bacterium | reverse complement strand
CAGTACCAGAATTACAGGAAGTATTTTATTCCATTCTGTATGGTATTATGAGAAAGACCCGTCTACTCTTTCCAACAAGCAGTATAACAGGCTTGGGACAAGGTGTTCTCTTGGCTGTATCCGTTTGACCGTAGCGGACGCCAAATGGATTTATGATAACTGCCCTTTGGGAACGACGGTTGTGGTCTATGAGTCTTCCGATCCAGGACCTCTTGGCAAGCCGGAAGCGATTAAGGTAAGTGAAAAGACGCTTATGGGCTACGATCCTACCGATATTTGGAGTGAAGGAAATCCCTATATCAAAAAGCCGACGCTAAAAGGGGTCAAGGACAAATCGGTCAACTATGGAAAAACCGTAAATCTGATGAAAGGCGTCAAAGCCAAGAGCGCTGCGGGCGAGGATTTAACCTCTGATATTCAGGTTACGATTACTTATAATAACAAGAAGGTAAAAAAAGTAGATACCAAAAAGGCGGGGAACTATCAGATTACTTATCGGGTTACGGACAAGTTGGGGCAGACGGCAGAAGAGAAGGCTGTCTGTACGGTAGTGGATAACGTTGCGCCGAAGCTGTACGGGGTAAAAAAGTTATACCTGAACAAGAAGATAAATCGGGATACTGCATTAGCGAACGTCCAGGCAAAATGGCATGGAAAGAAAATGAAAAAGAACGATATATCGGTAAAGTGGAAGAAGGTCAGCAGCGAGGAAGGTCTAACGGAGTATAAGCTTACCTATTCTTATAAAGCCGCCAACGGTAAAACTGTAAAGGCAACGACAAAAGCTTATTATGATAAAGAAGCGCCTGTATTTTCCGGCATTACGGGCGGCGCGGTTCTTTCAGCGCAGGAACTGACAGAGGAATTCCTACGCTCTGAAGTTACAGTGTCGGATAATCTGGATTCTCTTACTATGGAGGATGTGACTGTTACCTTAGAGGAAATAGCAGAAAACTATTATGAGGCTGTTTATCTGGTTTCCGATAGGGCAGGGAATCAGACAGAGGCAAAGGCATATTATACGGTAGAAACCGGAGTCGTATTCCAAGGAGTAGCGGATCGGGAGATATCACCGGAACAGGTAGTAGACGAAGCATTTGCCAGGGAAGGCGTAACTGTCTATGAAAACGGAGTTGACAAAACAGAACAGATGGTAGTTGTAATTACCGCGTCGGAAGGACAGTATCAGGTTCTTTATCAAATAACAGGAGAGGATGGGGAACTACGGACGGCAGAGGCGGTATTTACGGTGGTGACAGAGGAAGCATCTAAGGAGCGGAAGCCTGAATACCAATTTCATAAATAGGAAAGAGAAACGAGTATATTGCCTAAGCTGTAAAAGCTATGGGGTGAGAACTCGTTTCTCTTTGTTTTGTCAAGATAGTTTATTCTTCTAAAGCCGTATTTATCATTTGTATCCATGTACTGTCATCTGCTGAAAAATATTCGATAAATTTTCCAAAATTAGTGCTGCCTTCTATTGTGTCGTCAGAAGGTAGATTTTTAATTCGTTAGTCTGAGGAAGCTTACTCGCCATCAACTGGCACCTCCTTCTGATTTCCTTTGAGGCTTAATAACGATCGAATCAGTTCAGGGTCTGGCAGGGCGCCTAATATTCCCTTTCGGTATTTCTCCATAATATCCGTAGTGTCTCGTACTCCTTGCTGTGCTGTAAATTCTGCCAAAGAATAGACATAGATGCCTGTATCATCTTTGTGAATAAACCATATCTGCTCTTTGCGAAATATTTTTTTGCAATCCATCAAGTTGATATCATGTACAGTAAATATCATCTGCGCATTGGTATTCAGCTCATTATTAAACATGGCAACTATCGCCCGGGTCAATTTAAAGTGAATACTGCTGTCTAGTTCATCCACAACAAGAATTCTGCCCTGTTCAATTCCTTCTATGATATAGCTTGCAAGAGCAGCAATTTTTTTTGTTCCTGTAGAGTCAAAAAGTATACTGGGAACCGCAACCCCTCTATAAATGGATACTAATCGAATCTGATCTATAATCTGCTCTGGAATGTCGAGAGCCTGCTCCTCTGGTTTTTCCTCGTCAGAGTCCATTTTTACACGAATGTTATCCATATCCACATATTCAAAATCCTCCATATAAAGATCGGAATTCTTGATGAACTCCACAACTTTTCTTTGAAGATCATTTTGGTTTTTCATAAGGTTGATGGTGCGTTTTAAAGGGATATTATTCATGTTGACAATATCAATCTTAGAAGCAAATTTTGTGACAATCCGTTTCATCTCTGCAAGCTGCTGGAATTTATTGGAATCTACCAGGTAAAATAGCAGATTACTTTGGGATATAAGCGGCATCATTTTTAAAAGATCTTCATCACCATATTGGCAATTTCCATTGATGGTATCTTTTAAAAGCCAAATATTTTCCCTTTCGTTCCCATATTGATCTTTTGTGATTTCTGTAAACTTTTCATAAGGATATTCCTTTTTTTTATTATCATACCAAAAATCATAGGAAAACTCTCTGCTCTCCTCTA
>CAJUFW010000256.1:0-465 GCA_910585655.1 uncultured Lachnospiraceae bacterium | reverse complement strand
TCTAAAAATGTAATACCTAGTTGACATATTGTACTTTCCTGGAAGATATTAGGCATGATATGGGGTTTCTGGTTTAATAAAATGTTTTTAGCACTGCGAATACATTTTATAAGACATGTTTTACCGGCATTGTTTGGACCATAGATTCCTACTGTTTTCAAAATATTAAAGTTATTTTCTGTATGGACATTGGATGAGAACTTTTTATTTCTCATATCTGCTTTTGTAGAAAATCGGATCTCATCTGAAAACGAAAAGCAATTTTTCGCCCTTAATTCTATTAACATGTTGGTTCCCTCCAGGATTAAATACCCATTTATCATCTTAGTATTACATACTATAGCACGTTTGCATTATTTGTGCAATATTTTTTCATAAAAAATATAAATGCTTTTTGGTTTGTACCTTTTCCAGCTTTATCCTTTTCCAGCAAGAAGACTCCGACTTCTAAAGTCGGGGATGAAT
>CAJUFW010000255.1 GCA_910585655.1 uncultured Lachnospiraceae bacterium | reverse complement strand
TTAATAAATAAAACGAATGGAGAGTAAACGAAAAATGAAATTTATACAGGAATTCCGTGAGGGGGACAATATTGCAGGGATTTATTTTTGTAAAGTAAAAAACGAGCTGAGGACAAAGGCAGACAAGCCATATTTTTCCGTGCAGCTCCAAGATAAAACCGGTGTGGTAGATGCCAAAATATGGGATATTTATTCCGGTGGGATCGAGGAATTTGACACGATGGATTATATTTATGTGTCCGGGCAGGTGACACGTTTTCAATCTGCGCTCCAGCTCAATCTTTCCCGTGTGCGGAAGTGCCGGGAGGGAGAGTATAATCCGGCAGACTATATGCCGATGTCCTCAAAGGATATTGAGACCATGTATCGGGAGCTGCTGACATTGCTGTCTACGGTTAAAAATCCCTACCTGCAGAAGCTGCTGCGGAGCTTTTTTCAGGAAGATGCAGATTTTGTCAAACGTTTTAAAGGGCATTCTGCTGCGAAAAGTGTACATCATAGTTTTATCGGCGGTTTGCTGGAACATACGCTGGGCGTAGTAAAAGGAGCGGATTTTTATGCTAAACAGTATCCGCGTATCAACCGGGACTTACTACTGACGGCGGCAGCTTTTCACGATATCGGTAAATTAGAAGAGATTTCTCCGTTTCCGGCTAACGACTATACGGACGATGGTCAGTTGTTAGGGCATATTTTTTTAGGCGCAGAACTGCTTGGCGATCGTATCCGTCAGATTCCGGATTTTCCGGAAAAGCTTGCCAGTGAGCTTCGGCATTGTATTTTATCCCATCATGGAGAGCTGGAATATGGTTCGCCGAAAAAGCCGGCGTTACTGGAAGCTCTTGCATTAAGTCTGATAGACAATACCGATGCAAAGCTACAGACGATGACAGAGTTGTTAGGAGCTGCCGATCCAAAGGCAGAATGGCTAGGATACAATCGGTGGTTTGAATCCAATATCCGTAAAACAACCGGAGAATAGGGCGGCAAAACCAGATAGACGACTGGAAAAAGGAATAGAAATGGGCAATAAATCAGGAGGAGAAGATGGAAAAGCGGCAAACGGGGAAAGGACAGCCTGGTTGGAAGAAAAACGACAGCATAGAGCTGATAATAGAGACGCTTGGTTCAACGGGAGAGGGCATCGGCAAAAAGGAGGGATATCCCTTTTTTGTAAAGGATACCGTACCGGGAGACCGTATCCAAGCCAGGATTTTAAAGGTAAAAAAGCAATATGCGTATGCTAGGCTAGAGAAGATCCTAGAGCCTTCCCCTGATCGGATAGAACCGAGATGCCCCGTTGCCAGACAGTGTGGCGGCTGTCAGCTCCAACATCTTTCCTATGAAAAGCAGTTGGAATATAAGCAAAATAAGGTAGCGGATTGCTTAGCCCGTATCGGCGGATTAGGTGAGAGCGTCAGAGATAAAATGGAACCGATTTTGGGAATGGCACAGCCATGGCACTACCGAAACAAAGCGCAGTTTCCGGTTGGATATCGAAAAGCAGAGAACAGTCAGCATACAAGTGACAAAAAGCTGGCGATTGGGTTTTATGCAGGGAGAACTCATTCGATTATTGATACAACTCATTGTTATATTCAAGCCGAGGTAAATGAGAGAATTGTGCAGATAATTCGGGAATTTTTGGAAGAATATCAGATTCCGGCTTATGAGGAAGAAACCGGGCGCGGTCTGGTGCGCCACATTTTAACTCGTGTAGGGTTTGCTACAGGAGAAATCGGAATCTGTCTGGTGATCAACGGGCGGAGTCTGCCCTATCAGCGGGAACTTTGCCGCAGACTGGCGGAAATAGGAGGGGTTTGCAGTATTTCTCTTAATGTAAACGAGCAGGAAACCAATGTGATTTTAGGAGAGGAATTGATTCCTCTTTATGGAGAGCCTTATATCCGGGATTTTATCGGCGAAGTGCAGTTTCAGATTTCTCCGCTTTCTTTTTATCAGGTAAATCCAGTACAGACCAGAGCTTTATATGGAAAAGCCCTAGAGTATGCCGGACTGACCGGGCAGGAAGTCGTCTGGGATTTGTACTGCGGAATCGGGACAATCAGCCTGTTTTTGGCAAAGAAAGCAAAAACCGTTTATGGGGTGGAAATCGTCCCAGAGGCGATTGCCGATGCAAAGCGTAACGCGAAACTAAACGGAATAGAAAATGTATCTTTTATCGTAGGGGCAGCAGAGGATATTGCGCCGGAACTAGAACCCCCGAATGTGATTGTAGTAGATCCGCCGCGGAAAGGGTGCGACGGGAAGCTGCTAGAGACGATTTTGTCTGTCAGACCAGAACGCGTGGTGTACGTATCGTGCGATCCAGGGACTTTGGGGAGAGATGTAAAGGTATTGACAGATGGGGGGTATCGGTTGGAGAGGGTACAGGTTGTGGATATGTTTGGGTGGGGGTATCATGCAGAGACAGTGTGCTTTCTAAAGCGTATAAAATAAGTTGAAGCATATCAATGTGGAATTAGAGGTGGATGAAATTGATTTGACGGCGGCGGAGAGTAAAGCCACTTATGAAGAAATCAAGGATTATGTTCTGAAACAAAGCGGATTGAAAGTCAGAAACTTATATATTGCACAGGTAAAGCGGAAATGCGGTATTATTGAGAGGGTGAATTATAACCTGCTGAAATCGGAAAACCCCAGACAGCCGAAATGCCCGCCAGAGAAAGAAATGGTTATAAAGGAGGCATTGGAGCATTTTCGTATGATTTGATGATCTTTAGAAATGATGGGACAGTTTTTTATTGATTTATACCTTTGAGTGTTAGCGTCAGTTTCTTGGCAATGAAACTAAAAAAGAACGGCAGTTTTATATAAAGAAGAATATTTGTATGAGATGAGTAGGCATTTGTGCTGCTGGGTGCAGGAAATCCAATTCTGAATAAATTTATAAAGGAGTGGATCAGTATGAAAGAATATTATAAATATAATCAATATACAAAACAAAATGTAAGACATACTGCACTTTTTAAGGCAGTAGAGGTTTTAACTTCTAAAAGAGGTCAGTCATGCTGTGTTGAAAGAAATTATGTGCGTAGGTTATATGATTATTTTACTTTA
>CAJUFW010000254.1:2185-3219 GCA_910585655.1 uncultured Lachnospiraceae bacterium | reverse complement strand
GTACTGACACACTCTTTCCCTACACGACGCTCTTCCGATCTATACTATCCAGAGAAAAAAAGAAAAGAGAAAAAGGGAATGAAGGGGGGATACTTACAACTTTTAGAGTTTTATAATAAGGAAAATACAATTGTACTATCGGTAGAATTAGAAAGCAGCACAGAAATAATACGTTATTCACAGGGGTATCGTTATCATTGTATGATTCCGCAGGATTCCGAGTTATCTGAGCTGCTTGAAGCTATCATAGATGAGTACTGGGCTTATGCTAGACCGTGGGAACGGACAGGGCGTTGGGATACGGAGTAGGATATCTGATGATCTTTTGCCCCAATAAGCATTGCCGTCTAAGGTGGCGTTACATCAAAGGGAGGAGAACTACAGAAGGCAGAACAATACCGTTATTGGAAGGTTGATTTCGCTGGTGAGAAGCTTATAGAAACAGAATTATATGGTAGTTGGTATCAGGGAGAAGAAAATGCTACATGGTATGAGCGAGTGATAAAGGAAGAGGAGACGTTTCAGACGATGGAGTGATGCTTTCTGCCTATTCCATAAGTAGTAGAGTTAGTGAGTTGATTATATGAAAAAAATAGATTGTAATAACAAGAAAAGTAGATTGATAGTAAGTATAGCCAGTTTAATCTTTATGATTGTCTTATTATATCAAGTAGAACAGAAATTTTTTAACGGGAAGGAAGATAATAATATAAAGCAAGAACAGGAAGAAAAAAAGCAAGAAATTCAGAAAGAGGCAGAGGAAAAGGGAACAGAAGAAACTGTAATGACAGGTAAAATTCCTTTGGATTGGGAAAAGTTGAGTTCTATTCCGAAATCTTTTGATTTTTCTGTTAAAATACCTGAACAAGCAGAAGAAAATAAGTTGTGGGAGAGCGTAGAAAATTCCGCAAATGGAGTAGAAAGAATTGTACTTTGGGAAAATCTTGGGAAAATATTTCTTAGCTTTGAGCTGACAGGAGGAAAAGGATATCACACCTTGATGCTTTATGAAGAAAATGAAGCATCAGACATTT
>CAJUFW010000254.1:0-2175 GCA_910585655.1 uncultured Lachnospiraceae bacterium | reverse complement strand
TTTGGAAAGTTTAAAAGTTAGGGAGTATCAAAATGTTTGTGGAACAAATGGTTATTTTGTGGAATATTTAGGAGGAGCCGGAGTTTGTATAGGAGCTTATTATGGGATAAAAAAAGAAATGCTGGAACCGGTTTTGTTATGTTATAATGGAATATATGAGGCAGATTACGATGAGGATGGTGAAATAGAAGTTATCAATACATATGGAACCTGTCAAGAATCATGGATTTATGATTATCGGGAGGGTGAGATATGGCAATGCAGTCTGAATCTTCTTTTAGAGAAAAAATTAGAGGAACTAACAGGAATAAAAAGAAAAAGTTCTGTTTCTTATAAAAGTGAAAAAGGGCAGTTTGAATATAGTATTCTTCCAGAAGAAGGAATGCAGAAAAGGGAAGAACGAGGGCTGTTTATGATACAATCGGCCGGAGACCAACTGGTTTTAAAGATGGAGGAATATTTGGAAGAATAAAGGAATCTATACGATAGTTTTCCATTAAGTGCTGCAGAAATACTCAAAGCGGAAATGGATAAGTGTTTAGGAGGTTAATTTCAATCAAATTTTAAAAGTATTCAAGAGAGTAGGGCTAATGTGCTTTAAGTACAATAGCCCTATTAAAGTATATAATCTCTCGGAATCCTGAGTGATTATAGCCAGATATCACTGGCAGCGAACATTGAAAAGTAAATATTATTCAAAAGAAACAAAAAGAAATAAAAATGGATATGAGAAAAAGACATAACTGTTGCTATGCCTAATAATGGTGTATAATACGAATAGGATTATGCCGTTTGTAGAATCAACTTTCTCATGGCAGATTCATAGGGCAAGTCCCAGGCATCCAAGTGCTGCCGAGCCCATCTGAAGATGGGCTTGCACGCCACCACAAGAACGCTGGAGGCGTTCTTGAATTTACTGGGATTGAGTCGATTTTGAGTATATAAAGTTGACACTACCGTCAGTTATCGGGAGGGGAATTTTATGAAAATAAACAAAAACATAGATAGAAAATTATATATTGCCCTGGCGCTGCTCATGCTTGTAACAGCCATTTTACTTTCCGAAAAACTGTTAAAAAAATCATCTAAGCAAGAATTGTGGTTTTGGTGCTATACAGCGGAAGCAGATACTCCCCTGCTCTATAGGGTGACACCAGGAGATGCACCAAGGAAGCAGCCGCTTCCCTCTTCGATTCAGCAAGGAAAATTTGGCGTAGATATGTATTTTTGGAAGGGAAATTTGTATTGGACAGTAATGGAGGAGACTGGTTACAGTCGTTTGTTTGGTTATGATTTAGAAAGTGGAAAGGAACAAGTAATAATAGACAAGGCACATAAGTGGACCGGATCGGTTTTTTCTCCAATTACAACAGATGGGAGAGAATTATTTGTGACAGCAAAGGGAGGAGAACTACAGAAGGCAGAACAATACCGTTATTGGAAGGTTGATTTCGCCGGTGAAAAGCTTATAGAAACAGAATTATATGGTAGTTGGTATCCGGAGCCGGGGAATTGTTTTTATGACCGTGATAGGATATTGCTTCAAGAAAAAGGAGGCTATTACTATTATCTTTCTTCTTTGGTTAAAAATGAAATATTAGAACCGACGATTGCCTGCTATGATAAAGCAGCCAGACAGGAATATCAGTTTCTGGTATTCGATATGATAGCAAGCTTGGAGGCAGGAAAAGCGGAACATAAATCTTATACCTTGTTTTTAAGGGAAAATTGTTTTTACTTGGATTACCAAGATGAAAAGGGAATCTGGCATGGTTATCGAATTGTGTTTCAAAAAAATAATTATAATATAGAAGAAGATAAGGTTCATCCGGGAGGAGACTGGGAACGGGTAGCAGTTTTAGAGAAAAAGCAAATTTTTATGAAAAAAGAAGATTGCAATGCTTCTTATTTTTTAGAATATGACTGGGAAACTGAGAGGATGGAGAAAATTTCAATTCCAAAACTACATACAAATTCTTTCGGTATTTTACAATGGGTGATACAAGAACAGGAAGCAGGGTATACATTATGCAGGAGAGAGGGACAGAGAATAGCAATAGAAGGAGCCGAGGAACGGGAACGCTGTTTGGTACGCTGGTATCAGGGAGAAGAAAATGCTGCATGGTATGAGCGAGTGATAAAGGAAGAGGAGACGTTTCAGACGATGGAGTGATG
>CAJUFW010000253.1 GCA_910585655.1 uncultured Lachnospiraceae bacterium | reverse complement strand
GCCTTGTGGCAATCATTATGTTATTCTTAATCCAAAAAACCAGAACTTGGAACACACGATTTTGTGAACGATGAAAGAACTGCAGAAAGAACAGGAGGGGAAAAAGTATGAAGTTAGTATTTATGATTGGCAATGCTGCTGTTGGCAAAATGACAGTCGGACAGGAGCTGATGAAAATAACCGGTTTACGATTGTTCCATAATCATATGACGATTGAGCCGGTCATCGAAATTTTTGGGCAATATAATGGCACAGCTATAAACAAACTTCGTCAAGTCATATTTGAAGAGTTTGCAAAAACGGATAACTACGGCATGATTTTTACTTATATGTGGGCGTTTGATCAGCAGGCAGATTGGGATTATGTTGAGCAGGTCAAAAGGATTTTTGAACCATACGGTACAGAATTTTACTATGTAGAGCTTGTTGCATCCCGCAAGGTGCGCTTGGAAAGAAACACAACGGAAAATCGTCTTTTACATAAAGCATCAAAAAGGAATGTTGAGTTATCAAATCAAAGACTTGCCAGTTATGACACGCGATACCGCTTGGAAAGCGCAGATGGAGAAATTTCCTTTGATAACTATATAAAAATGGAGGCTGTAAAAAGACTACTTAGAGAAGTTTTTTTACAGCCCTGTTTTACAAGATGAGAACCTATAAATTTTGAAAAGATATACCTGACTTAAACTAATGATATGGATAGAGCGGTTCCTTAAAATATCCCGCAGTTTCTGGTATATCAAATTCTACGTAGGTAAGTTCGTTTTCTGCATAGCTTATTACAAGGCGATAACGTCCATACCAAAAACGTCCTGAAAAATAAGGTAAGGTTTCATCTGCGACATCATAGGTAGGGGGGTCGATTGGAACGTCAAAGGTATATATCTCTTCCGGTGCAAGAGTATATGATTCAGGATCTACTGTTGTTCTAAGAAAACCATAAGCACTACATTCATACCAATTTCCATCTACCAAATAATCTAGTTGATAAGGAAAATAGGAAATTTGACATGGTTGCTTGGACAGGTTGGAGATTTGAAACTGTACTATCCAGAAGTTGGAGGAATAACAAAGAAAATCATATCCTATAGATTGACGATGTTCTACATAAGTTGCTTTTATTTTGATAGGAGGATTTTCTGAAAAGACATGTTCTGCTACACCCTTTCGTTTTACATATTTTTCAAGATAGATTTGATAACGCTCCTGTTCTTTTTTTGTCATTTGTTGTTGTTTGAGAAGAGAAAAACTATAAGTGGCGATACATCCAATCAATATACCGAGCAGGATAAGAGAAAAATTCTTCATTATTTTCTTCATTGTTTGTTTCCTCCTAATCTCAAATTTTTATAATTAGCGGTAATATATTTAAAATTTTAAGGACATTTATCGAAACATATTTATAATGATAACTAGCAATGTTATAGTACAATGCGAGTTATCATATGACGATAATCGATGTGAGTGTAATATTTTATACTATTTATTTTTTATGACTAAGTTTTAATAAAGTTTTGGCAAATAAGAATCGTTTGTACATGGAAATTCTAATCTAGTAAAGTATCCAACACGAGTGTCGTCAGTATATACAGCTGATATAATTCCACGTAATTCACGTGATCCATTCTCATCAAGAAACCAAACAGGTCCACCACTGTCGCCAGGAGCGCAGATGGTAGTACTTTTATTGAAAAATGAGACTAAGCCAAGGATTGTTTTACCATTATACCCTCTACTAGTATTAATTTCTTGGATAGTTCCAGCTGTCAATCCTGTTGTAACACCATATTTTATAACTTCTCGATCTTGGAAAAGATCTGTTATTGGTATCCCATTGTAGGAAGAAGTGATTTTAGCAGTTGTATTTTGGCTCACACGAACTAAATTTGTAATAGAATTTCCTGTTCCTATTGGTATTAAGGCATAATCTCCCTGTTTACCATCAATAAAATGGATGGTAGAATTTTCACTATTATTACCAGATGGATTACCTGTTGCATAGTATATGTCATATCCTTCTACAAGATGTCCAGCTGTTAATATGCAGGGATGAATTTTCCCGTTTATCTTAAAAGTACCACAAAATCCAAGAGTTCCAGCAAATTCCAATATAGGTTTTTTATCTTTTATAACCTCACGATATAGGGCGTTTCCTCCAATTAAAGAGGTATTAAAGTGAGGAACATCAACATCTACATAGAAACGAACATGATCAAACATATTGGTTTGATTAGCAGAAGGTAGTTGCCCTATGACTTTAGCATATTCAGGGGTTATTCCAATATTAATCATACTATCTTTTTGCGATATTCCACTAGCTGAAATACCATTTCGGTGTATAGATGTAACATTATTTTGGATACTCATGAGTTCAAGTAAAGATATATCAGTTTCTTCAATTATGAAAGAGGCATCAGACGGCATGATATCCCGAATATCATCACAGATTGCTTGATATCCAGCTGTTATTTTAATAACAAGTTGATGCTCGTCATTGATATAAGCACCACCATAACATTCTGGAATTTCATCCTCAGCATAACCAATACTTAAAAAATATTCTCCCAATGCCTCAGACGCTTTAATAGCGGGAATCTGCACAAGTGTTTCTTTTTCCAAGTCCGTCAATTCATCCGCTTCCAAAACCGTCATTTCCTCGTTTTCTGGATCTGTCCAGGAAAGATCAAACATTTCTTCTTCAGCAGCATTTGCCGGAAGAATAGGCATCATAGCGAGAACAAGGCTAAATACTGCCAAAAGTGCTAATAATTTTTTACAAGTTTTCATAAGGTAGGTCTCCTTTCGTTAATTATAGGTTTCTACTTTCCACTTTTACATCTACGGATACGGTTGCAGAAGAGATTCCGGATAATACTTAGGGACACCATTCCGTTGATACTGGTAGTATCCTACCATAGACAATTCTTATCTTCTTTCTGGTAACTGGAAAACTTTTCTGCCAGTTTAAAGAACGCATCTTGAACTGCGTCTTCCGCCAGACTACTGTCCTGTAAAATCTGATAGGCAACCTGATACATACGCTGTTTGTTCTCTTTGTATAGGGTTTGAAATAATTGTTTCTCTTTTTCGTCATCTATTATATCCATGAAAAGTAATAACATGGGGCAGATTCCTCCTGTTCTTCTTTAAAATAGATTATAGGGCATTTGAAAAAATTGCACAAGTGCTTTTTGTAAAAATTGGAATAATTTTTTAATAAAAAGGCTCATGGGGATATCCCATAGAAGTGGATTTTCTAGATCGGAAGAGCGTCGTGTAGGGAAATAGTGTGTCAG
>CAJUFW010000252.1 GCA_910585655.1 uncultured Lachnospiraceae bacterium | reverse complement strand
TCAGACGTGTGCTCTTCCGATCTTGTAGAGACTGGCGACAAGAAAGTAAATGCAAAAAGTATTATGGGTATGATGAGTATGGGACTGCAGTCCGGAGACGAGGTGATCATTACGGTCAACGGCGAGGACGAAGAAGTCGCGATGGAAAATATTGAAAAATATCTGACAGGCAATTAGGCCTTTCCATACAGAAAAGAGGAATGAGGATGAGTTTTACCCATTTGCACGTACATACAGAGTATAGTTTGTTGGACGGCTCCAGTAAAATCAGCGAGCTGGTTCAGAGGGTAAAAGAACTGGGGATGGACAGCATTGCCATAACGGATCATGGCGTGATGTACGGTGTGATTGATTTTTATAAAGCGGCGAAAGCAGTTGGGGTAAAGCCGATCATCGGCTGCGAGGTGTATGTGGCTCCAGGCTCTCGGTTTGACAGGGAAAGCCGTCAGCGTGCCGGTCACAGGACGGAGAGTGCGTCGATTGACGAGGGCGCTTCCGATGAACGTTATCATCATTTGGTGCTGCTGGCAGAGAACGATACAGGTTATTCCAATCTGGTAAAGCTGGTATCAAAGGGCTTTACGGAGGGCTTTTATTATAAACCGAGAGTAGATTATGAAGTGTTGAAAGAATATCATGAGGGAATCATTGCATTGTCGGCGTGTCTTGCGGGTGTGGTGGCGACCTGTCTTAGACGGGGGCAGTATGAAGAAGCAAAAAACGAAGCGCTCCGTCTCAAAGAGATTTTCGGAGAAGATCATTTTTATTTAGAATTGCAGGATCATGGGATTCCGGAACAAAAAACCGTCAATCAAGGACTGTTACGTCTCCATGCGGATACAGGGATTCCGTTGGTGGCGACAAACGACTGTCACTATATTTATGACAGCGACGAGGCGGCGCATGATATCTTGCTTTGTATTCAGACCCAGAAAAAGGTAACAGACGAAAATAGAATGCGCTATGACGGCGGACAGTATTATGTAAAGTCTCCGGAGGAAATGGGCGCTTTGTTTCCTTATGCCCTGGAAGCTTTGGAAAATACCGGGAAAATTGCAGAACGCTGCAATGTAGAGATTGTATTTGGAGAGTATAAACTGCCGATTTATCCGGTACCGGAGGGCTTTAGTGCCTGGGAATATCTCAATAAGCTCTGTCGGGAGGGGCTTAAACGTCGCTATCCAAAAGAGCCGCAGGAACTAATCAAGCGGATGGAATACGAATTGGATACGATAAAAAATATGGGCTTTGTCGATTATTTCCTGATTGTATGGGACTTTATCAAATATGCCAAAGATCATGGGATTGCCGTAGGTCCGGGACGTGGTTCAGCCGCCGGAAGTATCGTTTCTTATGCGTTAGAAATCACGGATATCGACCCGATCCGCTATCAGCTCCTGTTTGAGCGGTTCTTGAATCCGGAACGAGTAACGATGCCGGATATTGATATTGATTTCTGCGTGGAAAGACGGCAGGAAGTCATTGATTATGTTTCGGGAAAATATGGAAAAGATCGAGTCGTTCAGATTGTCACGTTTGGAACGATGGCAGCCAAGCAGGTTATCCGCGACGTAGGGCGGGCAATGGATCTGCCGTATGCTTATGTGGACAATCTTGCAAAAATGATTCCGGGCGATTTGGGAATGACGATAGAAAAGGCGTTGCAGGTGAATCCGGATCTGCGGATTGCCTGTGAAACGGACGAGCGGGCAAACGGGCTGATTGAAATGTCCAAGCGTTTGGAGGGATTGCCGCGTCATACTTCTATCCATGCGGCAGGCGTCGTGATCAGTAAAAAGGCGGTGGATGAATATGTACCGCTCTCCCGTGGAGCGGACAACGTGATTACCACGCAGTATACGATGACCACGTTAGAAGAGCTGGGACTTTTAAAAATGGATTTTTTGGGGTTGCGCAACCTTACCGTCATTCAAAATGCAGTGGAGATGATCAACAAAGGGCATAGTAAGCCAAAAGAAGGAGAAACAGCGAAGGATTGGCTGGATATCAATGAAATCGACTATGATGATCCAAAGATTTTTGAATTGATTAGCTCCGGGAAAACAGAAGGGGTGTTTCAGTTGGAAAGCCCTGGTATGAAAGGTTTTATGAAAGAGCTGCGTCCGGAAAATATCGAGGATGTCATTGCCGGGATTTCTTTGTTCCGCCCGGGACCGATGGATTTTATTCCAAAATATATTCAGGGAAAAAACCATCCGGAACAGATTACATATGAGTGTCCGCAGCTTGTCTCAATTTTAGAGGCGACGCATGGCTGTATTGTTTATCAGGAGCAGGTAATGCAGATTGTTCGGGAACTGGCTGGCTACAGTTATGGGCGAAGCGATTTGGTACGGCGTGCGATGTCTAAAAAAAAGGCGGCTGTCATGGAACGGGAGCGGAAAAATTTTGTCTACGGAAACCAGGAGGAGGATGTAGAAGGCTGTATTTCTAAGGGGATTTCAGAGGAAGTAGCGAACCATATCTTTGATGAAATGACAGATTTTGCCAAGTACGCGTTTAACAAGTCCCATGCCGCCGCGTACGCGGTAGTAGCCTATCAGACGGCGTATCTAAAGATTTATTACCCAAAGGAATATATGGCGGCTCTTTTAACTTCCGTACTTTCTAACGCCCGTAAAATCGCTGAATATATTCAGACCTGCCGTCAGATGGAGATCGAGATTCTGCCGCCGGATATCAATTTGGGGGAAGGCGAGTTCTCGGTATCCGAGGGAGCCATTCGCTATGGTCTTTCTGCGATCAAAGGACTTGGTACGCCGGTCATTCAAAGCATTATAGGAGAACGGGAGAGAGGCGGACCATTCCGTTCGCTTCAGGATTTGGTAGAGCGTACTTCCGGCAAAGAAATCAATAAGCGTACGATAGAAGGCTTTATCAAGGCAGGGGCGTTAGATAGTATGCCTGGCACAAGAAAGGAAAAAATGGCTGTTTACGGGCAGGTGATGGATTCGGTCAACCAGGAGCGGAAAAATGCAATGTCCGGTCAGATGTCGCTGTTTGATTTGATTTCCGAAGAGGAAAAGGCAGAATATACGGCACCGATTCCGGTGTTAGGAGAGTTTGACAAAGAGGAGCTGCTTGCCTTTGAAAAAGAGGTACTGGGAATTTATGTCAGCGGACATCCGTTGGAGGAGTACGAAGGTCTGATAAAGAAAAACGTTACCGCATATACCAGTGATTTTGTATGGGAAGAAGAAAGTGGCAGCGTCCGGTTAGAGGATAACCGTATGGTGTTAATCGGCGGAATGATAGCCGGAACAACGTTAAAGCTGACCCGTACGAATGCGCA
>CAJUFW010000251.1 GCA_910585655.1 uncultured Lachnospiraceae bacterium | reverse complement strand
GTGGGCATACATAGGAACAGAAGTTACACTGGATACAGTTATCCGGATTCCATACCGGAACATCCACTGCAATACCACGTTTTTCATAGGCAGCGGAACCGGATGGGGTAGAACCGTCTGCATAATCAACAAACGCAGATACCGGAAGGCTGTTGCCGTCCTGTGCGTTGATATAAGCCTGAACGCCGTTGACATACTTTACAACTTCCGGACGTCCGCCGCTGATCTTTTCTGTGATATCCTCATCCTGCGCATTTTTCCAGGATTCCGGAACCGATACCTCTACTACGCCTTTAACACCGCGTTCAATGGCTTCGTGGTTCATCTTTACCACATCGTCACCCTTCTTGGAATAAGAAGCGGTAGCGGCATCTTTCATATACTGTACGGCATCGTCAATCGGAATAATATTTGCCAGCTTAAAGAATGCAGCCTGTAAGATCGTATTGATACGTCCGCCCAGTCCTACTTCTTTACCAATCTGGATACCGTCGATGGTATAGAGCTTAATTCCATGCTCTGCAATATATCTCTTAGCCTGCCCAGGAAGATGATGCTCTAACTCCTCTGCATTCCAGGAGCAGTTCAAAAGGAATGTACCGCCATCCTTAATATCCTGAACCATGTTGTATTTTCTAACATAAGCCGGGGTATGGCAAGCTACGAAATCAGCCTTGTTAATCAAATAAGTAGACTGAATCTTCTTGTCACCGAACCGCAGATGGGAAATGGTTACGCCGCCGGACTTTTTGGAATCATAGTCAAAGTAAGCCTGAGCATACTTATCTGTATGATCACCGATGATCTTGATCGAGTTCTTGTTCGCGCCTACCGTACCGTCTGCGCCTAATCCCCAGAACTTACAAGCAGTCGTGCCTTCTGGAGCTGTCACCGGATTTTCCTTGATATCCAGGGAAAGATTGGTCACATCATCTACGATACCGATAGTAAACGGAGACTTGTCCGCATTGTGGAATACAGAAATAATCTGTGCCGGAGTTGTATCTTTAGAACCCAAACCATAACGACCGGAGAATACCGGAGTATCGTTAAACTGAGTTCCCTTTAAGGCTGCTACAACGTCCAGATAAAGCGGCTCGCCCAAAGCGCCTGGCTCCTTGGTACGATCCAAAACATTGATTCTCTTTACGGTAGACGGAATTGCTGCTACCAAATGCTTTGCAGAGAATGGACGGTACAGACGTACCTTAACCACGCCGACCTTCTCACCCTTTGCTAACAGGTAATCAATCGTCTCGTCAATCGTCTCGCAGACAGAACCCATCGCAATGATAACCGTCTCTGCATCCTCAGCGCCATAGTAGTTGAACAGCTTGTAGTTTGTGCCGATCTTGGCATTTACTTTGTCCATATACTGCTGTGTCAGATCCGGGATAGCATCGTAAAACTTGTTGCTTGCCTCTCTGGTCTGGAAGAAGATATCCGGGTTCTGAGCAGTACCTCTCTGAAGCGGATGCTCCGGATTCAGGGCTCTCTGACGGAACTCGTCTACTGCATCCATATTGCACATTTCAGCCAGATCATCGTAATCCCAGATTTCAATCTTCTGAATCTCATGGGAAGTACGGAATCCGTCAAAGAAATGCAGGAACGGAACGCGTCCTTCAATCGTAGTCAGATGGGCTACGGCTCCTAAGTCCATAACCTCCTGTACACTGTTGGAACACAGCATAGCAAAACCTGTCTGACGGCAGGCATATACATCGGAATGATCGCCGAAAATAGAAAGTGCATGGCTTGCCAGCGCACGTGCAGATACGTCAATAACACATGGCAGCAGCTCGCCGGCAATCTTATACATATTAGGGATCATCAAAAGCAAACCCTGTGAAGCGGTATAAGTAGTCGTCAGGGCGCCTGCCTGCAGGGAACCGTGAACTGCGCCTGCTGCGCCTCCCTCAGACTGCATCTCGGACATAACAACCTCATGCCCAAAGATGTTCTTCCTTCCCTGGGTAGCCCACTGATCAGTATAGTCTGCCATCGGGGAAGAAGGAGTGATCGGATAGATAGCTGCCACATCTGTGAACGCATAGGACACATGAGCCGCAGCGGTGTTTCCATCCATGGTCTTCATTTTTCTTGCCATAGCAATAAGCCTCCTTAAAAATAATAAGACATAAAATTCTCACCTATAAGAATAACACCCAAACGGCAAAGTGTAAAGTAAAATCTTAGGAGAAAACGTGTTTTTTTTTGCATACGAATATCTTTTTCCGATACAAAACCTTTTTTCAGAGTTTTTATCCGACAGCATCTTTTTCTCTATGTTTTTCTTACGCTTTTTCCAGGTTTTCCGGGCTCTCTGAGTTCTCCGGCTCTGCCGTCCCGCGAAATTCTTCCATCGTAGCTTCTCCTGCCTGACTGATACCGTCCCGTTTCACTACTTTTATCACTGTCTGAAACAAAATCTTTACATCCAGCCAAAAAGAAATCGTTCGGACATACTCTACGTCATACCGAAACTTTTCCTCCCAGGAAAGCGCGTTTCGTCCGTTGACCTGAGCCAGTCCCGTCAGCCCGGGACGCACATCATGACGATGACGCTGTTCTTCATTATAAAGGGGAAGATATTTTACCAACAAAGGGCGCGGTCCTACAATGCTCATATCTCCTTTTACAATATTTAACAGTTCCGGCAATTCATCCAGGCTAGTCGCCCGTAAGAATTTTCCAAATTTAGGAAGTCTCTCTGCATCCGGCAGCAAATTTCCTTTATCATCGCGCTTATCCGTCATACTACGGAATTTATACATTTTAAAAATTTTCCCATGCAGCCCCGGTCGCTCCTGGCAAAAAAGGATTGGAGAACCTAGTTTCAAACGAACCAGAAGAGCTACTAAAAGTGACAGTGGGGAAAAGAGGAGAAGCGCGGAAGAAGAGAGGAGGACGTCTAGGAGGCGTTTGATGTATTTGGGGTACATAATGTTTGGTTCCTTTCCTACATTTTATAAATTATTTATGTCTTTTTCTACAATTCTTGTTGGCACTCCAACTGCTAGACTTTTATCAGGAATATCTCTGATTACCACAGAACCTGCTCCAATTATACATTGACTTCCAATTTGATGTTCTTGAATAATCTGTACTCCTGTACCAATTTCTGTTTCATCTCCAATTGATACATTTCCTGAAATATTTACATTTGGATATAAGGTAACAAAATCACCTATCACACAATCATGCCCAACCGTACAATTCCAGTTTGAAATAAAGTAATCTCCTATTTGAATATTCACCGTAGCAATAGAATTCAAGCAAAAAATACAGCCTTTCCCATACGTTAGATCGGAAGAGCGTCGTGTAGGGAAA
>CAJUFW010000250.1 GCA_910585655.1 uncultured Lachnospiraceae bacterium | reverse complement strand
CTGACCGAGCAACCCCCGTTTTATCGGTATGTTCCAGCTCTGCCAGTCTTTTCTTTACTTTTTCGGAATCTTTAACTTCTGCCCTGGTTGGATTCCTTTTTTGCCTAACTGATTCAACTTTACAATTTCCGGGTAACGGCTCCCACTCCCTAGTTGCTTTTTTGCAATCGCCCATAGGCTGTCGCCTTTTTTTACGGTATATGTTTTATAGGAAGCGGAAGATGAAGAGGAGTTCTTGTTATACGCATAGGCTATCTTTTCCTCTCCCTTTAAAGAACGAAGATACTTTTCTGCCGGAGAACCTTTGTCTACGTAAATCACGATTTTTTTATGAACATTTTTTTCTGTGATATCGGTTCCGTTTGGCAGACGTTCTGCGTTCTCGCGCTTTAATTTGGAATGAACTACCACCTTTTTTAACTTTTTACATCTTACAAAAATAAACCCTCTCAGCTCCTCTAAAGCAGTTGGAAGCTCTACCTCCTCTAGCTGGTAACATTTGAAAAAAGGTTCTGTCAAAACTTTAAGAGAATTTGAGAATCGTATTTCTTTCAAAGACTTGCATTCATAAAAGGCATCACTTCCCAAGCTTTTTACAGAATCTGGCATATATACTTTTTCCAACTTACTACAAGCCTGGAAAGCAGCATCCCCAATTTCCACTACAGAATCTGCTATCGTAATGCTGGTAAAAGCTGCTCCAAAAAGTCCATAATCAGCAATTTTTACCACCCCATCTGGTATTGTAACTGCTGTCTCCACATCCTTTCTTGATGCTACTAATACATCATTGATAATCAAAAAAGGAGACTTCTTTGTTTGTGCAGCCAGCTGCTCTTCCACCCACGGAGTCAGATCATAGGTATTTCCTCCCCCTGGATTTGTGGCAGTAGATGGAATTTGGATTTCTGAAAGGCTGGAACAATTCCAAAACGCATTTCTCCCAATATCGGTCACTCCTTCTGGGATAATCACCTTTTGTAGTTTCTCGCAGCTGGAAAATGCAGAATCTTCTATCCTCTCCAATGTATCTGGTAATTGCAGTACTTCTAAACTACCGCAACCCTCAAAGGTACCATACTTGATAGTGTTTACTCCATTTGGAATGATAGCCTTCTTTAATGAGTCACAATACGTAAACGCATAATTTTTGATTTCACATAAGGTACTTGGAAATTGTATGGTTTCCAACTTTAGGCAATACATAAAAGCGTTTCCGCCAATCCTGGTTATTCCCTCTGGTAAAACCACGGAACGTACTGTTGCATTACCATAAAAAGCAGCATATCCTATTTCTGTCACACCATCTGGAACCATCACTTCTTTTTCTGTACCCTGATATTTTTTTAAAATGCCATCTTCTATTACAAAGTCTTCTGGGCTTTGTTCTGCCGCAGCTACCTGAACACCGGCAGCTGTGCAAAGCACAACTGCCAGCAGGAGCAGCATCAAAAAATGCTTTCTAATTTGCATATATTGCTCCCTTCAAAAGTTTATTGTTGTGTTGGTTTTGTATAATTAAGATCTGTAAAATAAGCCTTATGTGCATTACAAAGATTAGTAGCTTCTGTCCCCATTGCTTTTAAATAAGTGGTAAGATTCCGAAGTTTAAAGCTTTTATCATATGTTGTTAAAATAAAATCTGATGGTGAAGCATCCGCCTTTGATGGCGTTTCTTTATAGTTATAATAATGACGAATTACATTCTCTGCCATTTCTTTTGCACACTCAGCACGATTCTTGTATTCGTTTACACTGTCTGCTCCAGTTGATGAGTCTTCCCCATGGACAATACGCACATATTCACCATTTATTTTAACATAAGCGCTATGTGCAAAAATATCTGTTGCTACATGAAGTGCCATTCCGTAAAGGAAGGCACACTGACGAGCTTTGGTAACACTACCAACCGAAACCTTATCATTGTTAAAAACCTGATACCACGTTTTTGTTCCAATCCCATCATTTCTAATTTGAGCTTTAAAAGTGTTATATGTCCGTTGGTCTAAATAGCTTGGCTTTCCCTCATTTAAAGTACCATCAGCATAGATATCCTGTGCTAAATCAACAAAATAAAAATAGGAAGCAACATAATTGCATCGTTCAACTGGATTTTCATAATATGCCCATCCATGAAATTCCGGATATGCTTTCATTCCTATTATATAATCGTCATTAGCTCTGGCACCTGCTTTCAAAGCATTATATAAAACAGTTTCCGTTTCCGCCCAAGCAGGTGTTCCTATAAATCCTACATGCGTGTTCTTTGTCCAGCTTCCCTCCACCAAATCATTCTCAAAAACTTCAATCGTCTTCTCATTCTCCGCAAGATTCACATCCGAATTCATGCTCCCATCTCCGCCAGCCATCATCGCATTCATGACCGTTACCGCCTGCTCTATGTCCAGCAAGCCATATCCTTCCTCAACCTGACGGTTTGCACTCTTTTGTAAAATATATCGGATCAAATCAACAGATGCTGAAGGATTCTTCTGTAACAAAACAGATACGGCTCCTGTCACATGAGGAGCGGCAAGACTGGTTCCGGATTCTACACCAATTCCACCAAAGTGACTGATAGAAGCCACCAATTCGCCCGGCGCCAGCAGCTCCAGATTCTCTCCTGTAGCACTCTTCTCTGCAATTTCTGCCATCGAATCCACAGAACCAACTGCAATGACTTCCGGATAATTCGCCGGATATTCTACTACACCCTTATTCCCGGCAGCCGCTACGATAATAATTCCTGCCTCGGCTGCTTCCTGAATCACATATCGTAATACCTCAGAATCCGTCTGTAATCCAAAACTCAGATTAATCACATCCACATCTTCTTCGATCGCCCAGTGAATTGCCTCTACTACCCGGCTAATTGGAGCATTCAGCATAAATCCAAAAATTTTTCCAGAATAAATCTCTACATTTGGATTCACACCCTGATAACCGGATTCCGTCCCTGCCGAAGCAATAATACCCGCAATCGCTGTCCCATGACCGACCGGATCGTCAAAAGAGCAGAACACTTCTTCCTCTCCTGGTACAAAGTTTTTACGTTTTACTACCGGAATATCATCTGTCTCGTCTACGCCGGAATCCAGAACGGCTACCTTTACCTTCTTAGCGGTGGCTCCAACCTGTATATCATCTGCATGAATCATTTTCATATTCCATATCAGATTTTCCTCGCTGTCACTTGTCTTGCCCTGATACTCGGTTTTTGGAGTTCCACCTGGTTCCTCATCCGGTCCTGGCTCTTCAAAGAATGCAGTTACTTCTAAATCCTCTGAAACAGCAGCCACATTTGCATCCTGACGCATCTGTTCTGCCTCACTCTCGGTCAGGCTTAATGTCATGACCTGGCTGTCCGCCTCCTGTT
>CAJUFW010000249.1 GCA_910585655.1 uncultured Lachnospiraceae bacterium | reverse complement strand
AAAAGGATCTAGAACTAATGTCTGTAAGTGGAGAGGATCCAGAAGGGAAGTTTTCTAAAACAGAGGGAGAAAACTCTTGTCTTTTTATGTATTTGGATGAACGTAATATTGCAATTCAGATGGGTACTTATATCACAGAGGAAGGAACAGGGGTAGTATCTCTGCATTTTCCAGAGAATGTGGTGCGTTCGGGAGCGATAAATAATGACAATCTTTATTTTGAATTTCTTTAAAAAGAAAATTAGAAATCATAAACCTATAAAGGAAAGTCTAAAGGGGCTGTCATACTAATAGCAGAATTGTTGTAAATGACAGCCCTTTTATAGAAAGAAAGGAAGGTTATGAATATGAAATTTAACGGTGTTATTTGTTTCTCTATGATAGTGATATTATTTCTTTCAGCCTGTGGAATGAAAGCAGATAAGAGGCAAATTCCAAATGATCCGGATCCGGAACTTTCCTCCAAACCATTGGAATTTTTCAGAGGCTCCTTTCATGATGAACATGGTTTTACCTTTGATGGTTTTACGATTACAGCAGACTATAAAATTATGGAAGAACGACTTGCGCTGACAGAGCAAGAACCGAAGATTGAGTTGGTGGATAATGGGGATACTACTATTCTAACTTTTTGGGAAGTGTCGCTGGCGGACGATCCGGAGGTAGTGGGAAATGTAGTATATATGTTTTATAAGGAACAATTTTTAAGAGGGAGTATGTCGATTTTATTTCCGGATTATGAAGCAGCCGAGAGATTTATATGGGAAATAGAAGAAGAGCTGAGTACAGTAAAAATCCCAGTATCGGAATTGGAACAACAAATGGAAGAAGAAGGCGGCTATGAGGGATATATGTTTCAGGATCTTCGAGAGCCAGAAGAATGGGAGGCGGCTTCCTATAGCGCTGGTTATGTAGACAGGCGTGGCATCAGTATTCAAACCAGCGCAGTAAAACGTATTGAGGAAGGTGGGAAAGAAGTTGGAGTAGTCACTATTTTCTTTATAGAAAACGTATCCGGAGGAGGGGCGGTGAAAAATAACAGTCAATATTTTGAATTTGACTTTGAAGAGGAGTCAGAGTAAAACAAACTATAGGATGATGTAGTTTGTTTCATATAAGGATAGGTTAAGAATGATGAAGAAAAAAAGTTTTATACTGGTATTGATACTAGCAATCCTATTGTCTCTGACAGGCGGTTTTGCAATCGGACGATTCAGCGGAACGGATGGAAGTAAGAGAGGAAATCGAAAAAACTCAAACAAAACAGAAACATCCGAATTAACGGCAGAAAGTCCAAACTTCGTGAAAAAAGATCAGACAGGGTATGATTTTTGGGAAATAAACGGAGTAAAGTGGGAGAGCTTCGAGAGCAGACTAGAAGCGGAGAGACCAACCATGTATATAATAATTAACCATTATAGAGAGGAAGACCAAAGGCTGGTGGAGTTCCGGAATGCTATAAAGGATCAGAAGGGTATCGGAGAAGTAAAGGCTCTCTTTGTAGAAGACGATTTTGTAAACGGAACTTATACGATGTATTTAGAAGAGGAAGAAGGAAAAGTAAGAGTTTTAGAGGAAACCTGTGAGGCTTTACAGAAGCTGAATAAATTAGATTCGGGGGGCGGAGGGGAGTATCAGAATAATACTGGAAATCGTACTTATGAGGATGAGGATGGAAATCGGATTGAGATGGATTGGAGGGAAGAGGAATTAGCGTCAGGCTATTTTTATATAATAGATTTTTTATTTATTCCAAAGGAGTATGTAAAACCTTTTGGCTATGGTCATCCAATTGATCGGAACAAAAGCGATGACCAATAAGGTTGTAGAATCATGGGAAACCTAGGCAGATGGAACAAAAGAAAGGAGAAGGCTGTATGAAAAAGAAAAAGAGATTTTTGCTGTTTGTGGTACTTGCATTTGTTTTGTCTGCTTGTGCTATAAAGGGAAAAGATGAGTCAAAGGAACAGAAACAAGTGGGGAATACGCAGGAAGAGAATATACAGGAAGAAGGGAAACAAGAAGAAAACGAAGATGTACAAAAACCAGATCCAGGTATCCTGGATCCGGAGCTGTCCTCCAAACCTCTGGAGTTTTTCGATGCTTCTTTCCATGACGAGGAAGGCTTTACGTTTGACGGTTTTACTTTGACAGCAGACTATGAAATATTAGAAAAACGGATGGAGTTGACGGAAACAGAGGTAGAACCCAAAATAGTAGAACAGGAAGTATCAAATAAATGGGAAGGTCTTACTCAGACAGTAGAATTTTATCAGGTGTCTCTACCTGGATATCCAGACATTATCCAGAACGTCATATCCTATCATTTTTTTGAGAAACAGTTTATAGGTGGAAAGATATGGATTGAATTTCCGGATTATAAAAGTGCGGTAGCATTTTTAAAGGAAAAAGATCTGGAACTAATGTCTGTAAGTGTAGAGGATCCGGAAGGAAAGTTTTCTAAAACGGAAGGAGAAAACTCTTGTCTTTTTATGTATTTGGATAAACGTAATATTGCAATTCAGATGGACGCTCATATCACAGAAGAAGGAACAGGGGCAGTATCTCTGCACTTTTCAGAAAATGTGGAACGTTTCGGGACAGAAAACAATGATAGCCTTTATTTTAAATTTGAAGAGAAAAAATAACAGCCAGTATGTTGACGTTGAAGTGGAGGAGCCAAAGGAGCAGAAGCCTTCTTAGAAATCATAATCTATAAAGGAAAGTCAAAAAGGGCAGTTTTTTTATAAAAAGAAAGAGAGGGAGGATCACAGAAATGAAATATAACTATAATATTTGTTTATTTATGATAGTGATATTATTTCTTTCAGCCTGTGGAATGAAAGCGAATAAGAAGCAACTTCCAAACGAGCCGGATCCGGAACTTTCCTCCAAACCACTGGAATTTTTCAGAGGAGCTTTTCATGACGAACATGGTTTTACCTTTGATGGTTTTACGATTACCGCAGATTATAAAATTATGGAAGAACGGCTTGCTCTGACCGAACAGCAGCCAGAGATTAGGCTGGTAGATAATGGTAACACCACGATTTTGACCTTTTATAAGGTATCGCCGATGGATGATCCGGAAGTAGTGGGAAATGTGGTATATATGTTTTATAAGGAACAGTTTCTAAGAGGGAGTATGTCGATTTTGTTTCCTAATTATGAATCCGCAAAAGACTTTGTAAGGGAAACAGGAGAAGGATTGGATACAGTAAAAATACCAGTCGAGGAATTGGAGCAGATAGAGAATTATGATGGCTATACCTATAGCGAGCTTCGAGAACCAGAATCATGGGAACCTTACGCATATAGTGCTGGTTATGTAGACAGACGTGGCATCAGTATTCAAACCAGCGCAGTAAAACGTATTGAGGAAGGTGGGAAAG
>CAJUFW010000248.1 GCA_910585655.1 uncultured Lachnospiraceae bacterium | reverse complement strand
TATCAAAGAAAAAAGCCTGATTTTATGCGGGCTGTGGCGTTTTGCAAACGCCTATGTAACAGGAAAGGAAAGTGAGGGGAAAGGGGGAATATTTGAGGAGAATAACCATTTTGGGGAATCCGGGGATTCTAAATTTTTGTTCTTATTCGCAAAATATGCACAAAAAGGATGCTTTGATTGTAAAAAAAGAGGGAATATGTTATGATAAAAAAACGGACATAGCAAAAAAAGAAAGAGGATAAGAAAAAGTGAAGCATACAAAAAAGCGAAGATTTCATTTTAACAGAACCTACCGGAATTATCTGTTGACGTATCTGGTAGTGTTGCTTGTACCATTGTTGATCATGATTTATGGCTATATTTATTCCAGTAAAGCAATAGGAGAGGAGACAAAAAGCTATCATGTAAATTTGCTCCGACAGACAAGACAAGCCTATGATCAGGTATTTTCTTTGGTAAAAGCAGAGCTACAGGTTTTAGTAGCCGACCAACAGGTAGAACGCCTGATGCGTAAGGAAAACTGGTCTGCCAGGGAATTTCAGGAGGTAATAAGTTTACAGCAGAATTTAAAAAATATCAGAATCAGTAATCCACGCTGTGATAATATCGGAGTTTATTTTTATCAGAATAAAAGTCTGGTAACGAATTACAGACGATATCCGAATCAACTGATGTTTTTGTATACCGACGGGCTGGAAGTAACAGAGGAGGAATTTTTGGCAGGGATTGATCGGAACCAGCTAGAGGGGTACTTTCTGATTGGTACGACGCCGGAAAATCTGCGGATCATTTTTTACCGGAATGTATATGGGGTTTCTTTCCGCGAGGTATATGCTACGGCGATGATTTCGATTCCATGGAGCGCGATTCGGGAGGCGGCAGACAATATCAGTCTTTCCAGACAGGGCGGTTTGTTTTTGCTGGATGAAGGGGGAAATTTGATTGGAAACAGTAATCCGAACGTAGATATCAGCGGGATTCGTTATGACAGTCTGGAGGACGAAGGATTGGTGCCGATGAAGCTTCAAAGTCTGGACTATGTGGTATCCTCCTTAAAGTCTACGGAAATTGCGGTAAAATATGTGATTTATACACCAAAGAAAATCTTTTATGCCAAGGTTCATTATCTATATTATGCTATTCTTGCAGAGGTAGTGTTGTGTCTGCTGATTGGGGTTGCTCTGGCGGTCTATTTTGCAAAAGCGACCTTCAACCCGATTCAGGAAATGCTGGCGCTGGTAGAAGGGAAGCGTCAGGCATTGGGCGGCAGTAAGGAGGCTGTGACGTATGAAAAGGTAGAACTTGCGCTGCAAAAGCTTCTGCGGGAAAAGGGAACTATGGAGCAGCGGCTAAAGCAGAGCGAGGATTATATGCGCCAGGGGATTTTAAGCGGTGCCATGAAGGGTTGGATAAAAAATGAAGAACGTCTGGAACTTTGTTTTTCGCAGATAGAACAAAGATGGAAAGGCTCTAATTACCGAATTATTTTACTTCGGCTGGATCATCCGGAACGTTGTAAGTTATTTTCCGGGCAGCCGCAACAGGATTGGCCCGAGATTTGGAGACTGGTCTTGTTTTCCATCCAAAATGTTTTGGAGGAATTGTTGCTGGCGGAGGAACAGGGAGTCTTTGTAGAGATTGAAGATATGGCAGCTTGTATTTATCCAATATCCAGTGAGGAACAGGATATTGGACTCGAATTGCGGATAGCAGAATGTGTTGCCTTTTATAAGGAAGCTTTTGAATTGGTGAGTTATGCGGCGGTCAGTGGGCTTCACCAGGGAGCAGAAGAACTTTCTCTAGCTTATGAAGAGGCTTATGAGGTGATTGCCCATAAGGATTTTTGGGGAAATGAGGTGCCGGACGTCCTGCTGTATGATCAGGAAATGCTCTCGGAACAGAGTATAGGGCGGCAGCGGGTGATGGAAACAGAAAAAAAGCTTTTGAATTGTCTTTCGGCAAAAGATTATCAAACAGCATATGAGCTTTTAGACGAACTGATGGAACAGGGGATGAAGAAGGATATTCGTTATCTTTCCTACAATCAATGCTCTGCCTCCGGGATTGTCAGTATGTTAATTGGAATGTTTGAGGAGCTGTCCGGAGAATGGGAGGATAGCTATTACCAAAATGCGATCGCACCGGAACGGCTTTTAAAAGCCCGTTCAGTAGCGGCTCTTAGAGAGGAGATTCACCGTATTTTTACCGAGGTTTCGTCTTATTATGAAAGCAAAAGCCGCAAGGAACAGCCAGATTGGATGGAAGATGTACAACGTTATCTGAAAGAAAATTATGCGGATACCAATTTGAATATTTCCACGATTGCCGAGACATTTGGTATGAGCCTGTCCTATATGGGCAGAACGTTCCGTCGTTATACGGGGCAGGGTATGTTGGATTATATACATATTTTGCGGTTAAATCGTTGTAAAGAGCTGCTGGACGAGGGAAAAACCGTAAAGGATGCGGCAGAGGCGACGGGATATCTGGACTCTAAGGCAATGATTCGAGCCTTTAAGCGATATGAGGGCATTACCCCTGGGCAATATAAGCGAAAAGAGAATAAATTGGGAACACCGGAAGACGGCGGGCGCAAATTTTGAGAACAAAGCGCAAAAATTGACCGTTTTAAAAAGTAAGAAAACAAGAATCATACAAAAAACTGCCCCTTTGCAGGAAAGATATCCACTTGTAAACTAAAAAGAGAGTTTTCCAAAGAAAGGGGTAGTTTATATTGAGCAAGAAATACGCAGGAGGCGCGCCAGTAGCTGCTACGGCTGTGCGCAAAAGGAAATTTACCAAAGAAGCCATACGAAAGGATCTGAAAAAAAATAAGGTCGTCTATCTGATGGCTGTTCCGGCATTGGTGTTTTTTATCGTTTTTGCCTATATGCCGATGTTCGGTTTGCTGATGGCATTTCAGGATTACAAACCGAAGCTGGGAGTTCTACATAGCCCGTTTATTGGGTTTCAGCATTTCATTGACTTTTTTAATTCCATTTATTTTGTGCGGACTCTGCGGAATACCTTGGTGATCAGTATCTTGGATTTGGTCGTCTCCTTCCCGATTACCATTATTTTTGCTTTGCTGTTAAACGAAATCAAAAATGTCAAATTTAAACGTACGGTACAGACGGTCAGCTATATGCCGTATTTTATTTCTATGGTAGTGGTAGCCGGTATTATTGTAGATTTCTGTTCTTCTCGTGGCGTGATTACAAGTATGGTAAGTTTTTTTAGCGGGAGCAATCAGAATTTACTTAGTATGCCGCAATATTGGCGACCGATTTATATTATTTCCGGGCTTTGGCAGGGGCTTGGATTTGGAGCGATTATTTACGTAGCCGCTCTTTCCGGAGTGGATCAGGAGCTGTATGAGGCTGCTGTAGTGGATGGGGCAAACCGCTGGCAGCAGACGTGGCACATTACGCTTCCAGGCATTTCCTCAACGATTATCAT
>CAJUFW010000247.1 GCA_910585655.1 uncultured Lachnospiraceae bacterium | reverse complement strand
GAACCCGCGACCCTCGCCTTGGCAAGGCGATACTCCACCACTGAGCCACTCGTGCAACAATCATTTCCTTGACTGCGTAGACTACTATATCACAGAATAAAGCATCTGTCAACCCATTTTTTAAGAAAATTTTCAGGGCAAAAATTTTTTCTTTCTATACTCGAAACGGGAGTTCCATTTTTTCAACTTTGTGTTATACTAGATTAGGAAGAGGGATACCTCCTGTTATGTCCCCAGGAAAGAAGGCAGAAGGAGCGGGAGCTTTGGCTCTAAATAAAAAGAAAAGGAGATATACATATGAAGTACGATTTTGAAACACTTGTGAAAAGAAAGGGTGTCGGTTCCGGAAAATGGGAAGGGATGTATAAGGCAAATCCAGAGGTAGGAGAGGATGTTGTTCCATTTTCAGTAGCAGATATGGAGCTGAAAAACGCGCCGGAAATCATCGAGGGTCTGAAAGAATATTTGGATCATTGCATTTTAGGCTATACCGGTCCGACCGATGCTTATTATGAGGCGGCAATAGGCTGGATGGAGCGCAGACATGGTTTTCGACCAGAGAAGGAATGGTTTATTGAGACAGCAGGTGTAGTTCCGGCTATCCGTCAGATGGTAGGCGCATTTACCAAGCCGGAAGACGCTGTTCTGATTACGCCTCCGGTTTATTATCCTTTTAAAATGTCGGTAGAGCAGAACAAGCGGAAGTTGGTAGAAAGCGAGCTGGTGATTAAGGATGGGCATTACGAGCTGGATTTTGAGGACTTTGAGAAAAAGGCTGCTCAGCCGGATGTGACGTTGTTTATTCTTTGCAGCCCGCATAACCCGGTAGGACGGATTTGGACAGAGGAAGAGCTGCTGCGGATATGTGAAATCTGTTACAGGAACCATGTGTTTATTATTTCCGACGAAATCCATTTTGATTTGATTATGCCGGGATATCGGCATGTGTCAATGGGAACGTTCGAGCAAAAGTACCTGGATAACTGCGCAATCTGTACGGCTCCGAGCAAAACCTTTAACCTGGCAGGGATGCAGACTTCTAATATTCTTGTTCCAAATGCCGAATACCGGAGTAAGTTAGAAGGAGCCAGAGGGTATTTTTCCCTGACCGCGATGGGCTATAAGGCATGTGAGTTGGCATACAACCGGGGCGAGGAGTGGCTTGAGGCGCTGCTTGTGCATTTGGATGGGAACAGAAAGCTGGCAGAGGATTTTATGAAGGAACATTTGCCGCAGATTCATGTATTCCCGTTAGAGGGAACCTATCTTCAGTGGTGGGATTGCCGAAGCCTTGGCTTAGAAGAAGAGGAACTGGAGCATTTTATGAAACAGGAGGCAGAGCTTTTCTTAGATGAGGGTTATATGTTTGGGGAAGCGGGCAGCGGTTTTGAACGGATTAACCTGGCATGCCCGCGGGATGTACTGGAAAAAGCCCTCAAGCGTTTCCTGGCTGCTTTGCAAAAGAGGGGCTTAGCCTAGAGAGATGGAAGAACGGCTCTTTTTGGGGCGATCCCGCTTCCATAAGTTGAGTCTGGCATAGCGGAAAAGGGCATAAACCGTTTGGTTGATGAGCTTTCTGGTCGGCTCGTCAAGCTGAGACATGGATTTTAAAATCGGGCGGACAGCTTTAAGCCCGTCTGTGGTTAAATCAAAGGCGCTTTTGATGTCGGCTGCGACAAGAACCTCATAAAGTCCGTTGACAAAGCGTTCCCGCTGCCCATAATCAATACTGTTTATCCAGCTCCGCAGCGTCTGGTCGATGCGTTTACTGTCCTCATCTACGGACTCTAACCGAAGAAAATCTGTTCCTTTGATTTCCCAGGAGTAGGGATCGTGCTGCATAAGACCGGAATTCGTACTATGGACGACCGTATAGGCTTCCTGATGCTCTAACAGCATTCCAATGATAGAGGTTTGAGGAACAAAACTGTGGATGCGTTCCCGGATTTTGTGATATTCCTTTGAGGCAATGATTTTTTTGTCAAAGCCGGGAGCGTCATGGCTGTAAATATCAATGATCCAGTCCTGAAGAGAGGGGTCGCAGAAGGAGGAAGCAAAAACAGCGAGATTTCCGCCTTTGGAATGACCGCCTATCCGAAGCGCCTCCGGATAGGCGAGCGCCGCCTCCTCAAGATATTCTACAGCCGCAAGCTGTGCAGGAACCGGTGTTAAGAAACTCATGTTAAAGTTTTCTTTCCAGCCAATCAAAGAATCATCTGTACCACGAAAAGCCAGATAGACCGTATCGTCCCCTGTGAGGATGGTAAGAGCGGAAAACTGCTTTTGGGCTTGATAATCAATTTGATTCACATAACGTGTTAAAAGCAGCGAACCGAAGCGTTTGCTCTTGGCAAGCGCACTTAGGAAAGCGCGATCCGTCGGCGTCTGCGGCATAACCGTATTGGCAAGCTTATCCGCTTGTTCGGTCTGTACCAGTAAGGTAGTTATGGTATCGGAAAGCGGAAGTTTCGCATGGTATTGTTCCTTTGTGAGAATCGAATCAAAGGTCATGTAGGAAAGCTGACACAAAATCAGGCTGTCTACCGCGTTAAAGGGAGATTGCAAAAAAGTCAGGTCGCCGCGCCATTCCAGGTAGTCAATGATATTTGCCATAAAAAAGTCACCTCATTTTTTGATTGGAAGCATATTCCATATAGTATAGTATACTGCCTTTGTGGAAAAATAACAATGAAAAAAGGTGACAATTAAAGTTAAGAGGCGCTCAAGAAAGGAGAATGAACTATGTCAGTTATTACAGTTACAAGTGAAAATTTTGAAACCGAGGTATTGCAGGCAGAAAAGCCGGTATTGGTAGATTTCTGGGCTGCTTGGTGCGGACCATGCAGGAGACTTTCACCGTTGGTAGATCAGATTGCGGAGGAAGCACCGGATATCAAGGTAGGAAAAGTAAACGTAGACGAACAGCCGGCGCTACGGGATCAGTTCGGAATTATGAGTATCCCGACGCTGCTGGTATTTAAAGAAGGAAAGCAGACGGCTTCCTTAGTGGGAATACCGGCATCGAATCCAAAGCAGGCAATTTTGGATATGGTATCGCAAAACTAAGGAGCAACCTACAAAGAAAGGCAGGAGGAGCATGAAAATTGTAATCAGGAACGGGCATGTGTTAGATCCGGCTTCCGGTCGGGACGGGATCTATGATCTGCTGATAGAGGACGGAATCATCAGCCGGGTAGAAAAGGTGGCGGCTGCCGAAGCAGATGCTTTGGCTATGTTATCGGAAGAGACATTGCCGGAGGAAACAGGCGTCTTGGCATTTTATGCTATGGAGGAGGCGGCAAGGACGGCAGACCGGATCATAGATGCTTCCGGCTTGTATGTGATGCCGGGATTCATCGATCTGCATGTGCATTTTCGTGATCCGGGACTGGAATACAAAGAAACGATTCACACCGGTTCTCTGGCAGCGGCGAAAGGCGGCTTTACGACGGTTTGTACTATGCCCAATACGATTCCGGTAATGGATACCGTAGAGCATTTGAAACTAGATCGGAAGAGCGTCGTGTAGGGAAAGAGTGTGTCAGTACGT
>CAJUFW010000246.1:1769-3555 GCA_910585655.1 uncultured Lachnospiraceae bacterium | reverse complement strand
ATCAAGCATGATGGTAGTCCCTCTTGGATAAATCTTTTTCGGTATCCAGTCTCCAGGTTTTTCGTAATAGCATAATGTAGTCTGTAAGGTTAGCTTTCGTGACCAAAGCCCCGTCGTTGTTATTGACCGTTCAAATGGTGTCACCTCTAATAGAGCTTCCTTTGTCAATTCTTCGTGTCTGGCATATACGTTATCTGGCTGCTTTAATACAAATGCTTTTTTTAGTTTTTGATTTTCCTGGTAAACCCTAAATTGGCAACAAAATACTATAATTACAGATACTATCATACTAATAATAAATATATTAGTTTTCTTTGTAAAAAATTTTTTCATAAATCCTCCTTATAACAAGTAACTCTGTATAAGATAAATTCTCCTATACAGAGTTTTAAACAAAAATATTTTAGTTTACTTTAGGTTGAAAGCCTTCATCAATTGCATAATAAATAGGTGAGAAATACATGAAATGATGAACCATATCAATTATATTTTCAAGCCCCGACACATCACCGCAAATCATATAATTAGATCCTGATTTTGTATAAACACATCCCCCACTATCTCCTTCATCAATTGCATTTGTTCCTGCTGTATTTAGCATATATGACTGCGTAAGTCCAGAAACTTCACTAACTTTTTCCTTGATATTTCCTTCCAATTCAGTTTTTTCATATACTACAGTTACATTTGTCCTAGTCACTTCTCCATATGAATATCCGGTTTTTGCTCCATACTTATATATACTGGTTCCTACCGGAACACTAGAATAAGTACCTGTTGCTGAAACCACAGAATTTTCTGCTTTCATTTTATTGGTTGGTGCATAATATTGATTTAATAATACAATCGAAAAATCACCTAATGCGTTTTTTCCAGGATTTACTGTTCCATAAGGATTACACCTGACATAAGCAATTTCCCCTATTTGTGGTCCAGAAAGATAAATTCCACCAAGATGTATAGGATTCTTGTCTTTCATATCATGTCCACATGTTAAAATAGCATTTTTGCCCAAATAAGTCCCTCCGATACAGATAGAAGCAAATTTCCCCGGCTCCATTGAAATAGCACTTCCACCTTCCAATGAAATTGCCGCCGTCGGTATATTTTCTCCTATGCTTTCTTCAACTTTAACAGGAAAGCTTGACAAACGCATTCCATTTATTGTTTGCGTCAGTT
Organism: uncultured Lachnospiraceae bacterium; assembly: GCA_910585655.1. Lineage (GTDB taxonomy): Bacteria > Bacillota > Clostridia > Lachnospirales > Lachnospiraceae > MGBC131033. The sequence goes on along the minus strand of CAJUFW010000246.1, from coordinate 2,376 downwards.
CTTCTACTTCCTCTTCTGGTACTTGAATAAACGTTTCATTATTTTTTTCATCTACTCCATAAGAGGTAATCGAAAAATCTGTCATCAACTCATGACCTATTTCTTGGATTTTGTATAATTGATTTAATGTATACTCTGCCTCCTGATAGATTACAGCAGAAACATACTCTGGATAAATCATATTATATTTTATTTTTGTCTGCTCATCCATTTGAGTCAGCATTACTACTAATCTATCTCCCTCTATATAAGCTCCTGCATAATCCTCTGGATATAACAGACTTCCATCCTCATTTCTTCCAAACGTATCAAATAACTTTTGATATGCTCCTAAAGCATCTACCTGTGCATCCATACGTGCTTTGACCTTTTCTTCCGAAAGGCTCATCATCTCCTCCTCGGATGCCGCTTTTGTTGGCATTACAGATACCATCATCACGAAAAAACTAACTACTGCCAAACACACTACTACTCTTCTAAAGATCTTCATATGGTACTCCTTTCCGCTGTGCAGTTTATCAGCCATACTTTATTGCTTAACTTCTTTCACTGCACTTTCTCTTATAGTCTGTCTACAAGTTACACACAAACAACTGGTTGTCTTGCT
>CAJUFW010000246.1:0-1759 GCA_910585655.1 uncultured Lachnospiraceae bacterium | reverse complement strand
GAGTAATGTGACTGGAGTTCAGACGTGTGCTCTTCCGATCTAACTGGTTGTCTTGCTATCATCATTCTATACCATTTTTCCCTATTTGTCGATTGCAAACCTGGCAAAAAAATTTTGCCAGGTTTGCAATCGCTTTTTCTCTTCCACTATGCTATACTACCCTTGACAGTCCGCTAGATAGTACACTTAATCTGGCTGTTCTTTCATAAAAACATAACGCACACAATCAAACATCAGGAGGTATTTACTTATGCTAAAAAAATGTAAAAAACTTATGTCTCTCGGTATGATGTTGCTTTTATTACTCCAGGTCGTCACCCTCCCTGCCGGAAAAGAAAAACCAATACCAGGCGATCCAAACGATAGGAATCCTCCTGTTTCTGTCTGCTCTCCCGGCTGGGGAGAAGATGACGATACCCGCAATTAAAATCCCAGTTCTAACCCATATACTTTTTTCACATGTTCTTTCAGGTGTTCTTGCCCTGTTGTATCCTTTGTCCAACGTGTTATCATATACGCCATATGCAGCAGGGCAAGGCATTTTTCTTTTCTCTCCGGCTCACTTATTTGTCCTTGCCATGCCTGCTGTTCCTTACTCCATGCCATACTATAAAGGCAGCTTGCCATCCGTGTATAGGTCTACCACAGAAACATAACCTCTAGGCACTTCTCACCCAACTTGTTTGCTGCCTCATACTATCCGCATTCCCCCAATACATCTGCCAGTTCTACCATACATAACGTATACAAATCCTCATCCCGTACCGGTCGCTCCCCTTCATATTCCATACAACGTTTGATAAACTCCAGAATTGCCCGGCTCTCATAAAATCGCTTTTGTTTTTTATAGCAGGATGCCAGCTGCTTTAAAATAACTGTTTCATTCAATGATAACATTCCTACTGGAAAAACCTCCAGCTTCTCTGGTTCCAGCTCCAGCCTTGGCTGGTTATCCGCCAATGCCTGTTTTAACTGCTCGATTCGTTCCTCCAATGACAGCCGTTCTGAGTCTCCCGCCGGTAAATGTGCTTTGATATCGCTCTCTGCCATTTTTAGATACTACCGGTTTGTTTTGGTAAAGGGAACATGTTTCTCCAATTTATCATACAACTCTTTTGCCTTTTCCCATTGTGAGGTATTAAGCGCCCTTCCCAACTGACTCCGAGCCAATAATCCTCATAGTTGTCTGTAATAACCTCATAGTCATAGCATTCTCCGGACAGATTGGCTTTCTGCAGCAGCGCTCTTCGCTCTTCGCTTTTCCCTCTGCAATGTTTTTCCCTCGTTCTCCATCCTCTAGACACTTGTCCTGTCACAACAATCCTCTGCCATTTCATCTATGGAAAATCCCAGCATTTTCCTTCTGCTTTTTATCACCGAATTTTCATAATAAACATCATGTCCTTCTTCATATGGAATCCACAAAACGTCCATTTTTCCTTTTCCAGCCCCCCTACCGCCTGACTGCAAAGAAGCAACGCTTCTCTCTCATTTCCTTCCCAATAACACCCCACTGCTATATCATACATGGCATAAGGAAGTACACAAACACGTAGCTCTTCCCCTTTAAAATGTGTCTGCAAATATAACAATAAATCCCGATATTCTATTTTTGTCCGTTCCCACCCCTCTATCCTGTTTTGCAGCCATAGCGCCGTTCATACCAAATAAACCTCATTCCGGCTCATCAGCAGATTATCCAGCCTCTCCTTTCTATAGTCTAGATCGGAAGAGCACACGTCTGAACTCCAGTCACATT
>CAJUFW010000245.1 GCA_910585655.1 uncultured Lachnospiraceae bacterium | reverse complement strand
CAGGGCGTGTTACGGACTTTCACCGATTAGATTGCGCCCATACTGGGCGCACCAAGAAAAAGGGCAGAGACGACTTTCTGCCATCTCTGTCCTTTTATGAACAATCTATATTTTCTTTTTTTCTTCACTCCGCCAAATTAAAAGCTATAAAAATTTATCTTTCAAACGGATTCTCCGTCGGATACATCATACCCTTCGGCTGATTAAATCCAATATCCTCCACGCCCAAATAGCGGAATACGTTAAACAATGCCTTTCCAAAATGCCCAAACGCTACGGCTCCATGGTGCGGATAGTTCTTTTCAATCAGCACATGACGGTAAAATCTGCCCATCTCCGGGATAGCGAATACACCAATACCGCCAAAAGAACGAGTAGCTACCGGCAATACCTCACCTTCTGCTACATAAGCACGAAGCTCGCTGTCCGCAGTGCTTTGCAGACGGAAGAACGTAATATTTCCAGGGCAAATGTCTCCCTCCAAGGTTCCTTGTGTCACCTCTTCCGGCAGGCTTCTTGCCATGATCATTTGATACTTCATCTCACAGAAGGACAGTTTGCCGGACGGCGTATTACCGCAGTGGAAGCCCATAAAGGTATCTTTATGCGTATAGGAATACTTTCCTGCAATGTCCTTCTCATACATATCCGCCGGAACACTGTTGTTGATGTCCAAAAGCGTAACCGCATCCTCGCTGACGCAGGTTCCGATAAATTCGCTTAACGCTCCGTAAATATCTACTTCACAGGATACCGGAATTCCCCGCCCGGTTAGACGGCTGTTGACATAGCAAGGCACAAACCCGAACTGTGTCTGGAAAGCCGGCCAGCACTTTCCGGCAATAGCCACGTACTCTCTACTGCCCTTATGACCTTCGATCCAGTCCAAAAGCGTCAGCTCATACTGCGCCAGCTTAGCCAAAATTTCCGGCTTCTTATTGCCTGTGCCAAGCTCTTCTTCCATTTCCTTTACCACACCTGCAATCCGCTCGTCTCCTGCATGTTTGTGGTACGCCTCAAACAAATCCAGCTCCGAATTTTCTTCGATTTCCACACCCAGGTCATAAAGTCTTTTAATCGGCGCATTACAAGCCAGGAAATCCTGCGGTCTAGGACCAAAAGTAATAATCTTTAAATTCCGCAGACCAAGAATCGTCCTTGCTACCGGAAGAAACTCATGGATCATATCGGCGCATTCTACCGCCGTACCGACCGGATATTCTGGTATGTAGGCTGTTATTTCACGCAGCTTTAAATTGTAGCTGGCGTTTAGCATTCCGCAGTAAGCATCGCCTCTGCCCTGTACCAGATTGTCTCCGCTCTCCTCTGCTGCCGCTACAAACATCACCGGACCGCCAAATTCTTTCGCTAACAGAGTCTCAGAAGACTCTGGTCCGAAATTCCCTAAATATACTACTAAGGCATTGCAGCCTGCCTCACGAATATCCCCAAGCGCCTGCCTCATATGAAGTTCATTTTCAATACAAATCGGGCATTCATAGATCTCGCCGTATTTTTCCTGGTACGCCGCCACCAAAGCTTTTCTGCGGTTCTCCGACAAGCTCATTGGGAAACAGTCACGAGATACTGCTACCACTCCTACCTTTACTACCGGCATATTTTTCATAGCCATTCTCCTTCTTTCTATGTTGATTTGATGTGTCTGTTGTTCGTCCCTTATTATATCATATCTAATTAGTTTTGTCACTAAACTTTTTATCATTTTTACAATTCTTTCAGAACCAGGGAAAAACCGGAGAATGCTCGTCTGCGTTCCTTTTATTATATCAGCCTCCCTCACTTTGCAAATACAACTCATGCGCCCTATCATCAAGCGCCGCCAACATCTGCCCACATTCGTCCAGCTTTTTCCGCTCCTGCTCTATCTGCTCTTTTTCATAAGATACTTCTACTAACATAGGAACCCAGGATGTTTTTTCCAAAAAGCCAAGAACCGAATGACCCGTTTCTTCCTTTTCCTCATTCCTATCAGAACAGGCGCTACCGGTTCTTACTCCCAGCACCCGAACATAAGGGCAGTTTGCGCGAAGACCGCAGATAATCAGGTTTCCTCTCTGTATCCCGAGCAGCAGTTTCATGAAAAAAGCGCGAATCTTGCTTTCTTCCATTGGTTTGGATTTGGTATGCTCTATTGCTAAACTTTGTATCATTTCTTCCAAGCTTTCTGCCCGTTTTAACTCCTCCAAATTTCCCCAGATATATTCTAACAGCTCTGGTCCGCCGTCAGGCGTCGCCTCCAGCTTCTGTTTCAATTCCTGTTCCGGTGTTTTCTGAAAAAGCTGACAAAGCTGTCTGCCAAAAAAACGGCTTTTTTCTTCCTGCCCTTGCGTTTCTCTCTGCTCAGATTCTAATTCTGCTATATCCAGAAAAATCGGCTTTATCGTCCAATAGAGCTGATACCTTGCCTTGAGGAGTTCTATCGCAGCTCTATTATATGGATCATCTAGCAGCATTGCCGCTCCTGGGAAAAACAACTCGACCGCCTGCGCCTGTGCGGCAAAAAAATCAGACTCTCTATTCAGACATTTTTTTAGCTGCGCCTGATATTCCGGCGAAGCGCGAAAGATAAAATCAGCGATTTCTGACAGCCGTTCCCCTGTCACCTGACGGCAGAGAATGACCAAATCCTTGATGCCATATAGCCTTTTTAACATCGACAGCCCTGAAAAAGCTTTTGTCGCCAAATCGGAAAGGCAAACGCTGACCGGCAGCTCCAACACCAGATCTATCCCTGCCGCACAGACCCATTCCGCCCGTCGGTACTTTTCCTCTACCGCCGGGAAAGAATTCTCCAAAAAATCTCCCGCCATCGCCGCAATCACCGCATCTGCGCCCGTTTTCTTTCGGATAGCAGCCGCTAACCCCTGCTGCCAGGCTCCTTCCGCAAACGTATTAAAATCCTCCATTACCGCTGCAATCCGCACCTTGCTTTTGCTCCTTCCTATTTCTTATTCCTCTACGGTCGGATTCTGACACACCCCAAGAAACAGATAAACCCCTTCCTTGACGATTCCGTACAGGAACGGTCTGTTTAAAATCATTTCTGCCCGTTCCCGTTCCGCTCCGTCCGCAGACTCCTCCATTCCTACATAAGTATAAGCGGCAGCCTCAATCCCACCTTCCTCTACAATCAGCTTTGCTCCCTGCTCCACTTGGCTAATCCATACCTGCATTGGCAGATTGGCAGATTCTATCATCTGAGAAAAATCAGCCTCTTCCCTTTGAAAGGCTTTTTTTACTCCTAATTCCTCCAGCAAACGATTCCATTCCTGCTTACTGCTGCAGGTAAATCGGGGAACTCGCCAAATAATGTCTCCCTCTTGCTCTTCTCCCCCTAAAAACGCCTCTGCCAAACGCTGTGGACTGGTTAAAAGCTCTTCTACTGACAATCCCTCATCCGGCAGGATAAATACCATACTACCGACCTGTTCCAGTTCCCGCTCCGCTCTTAAAAATCCGTCTCCTACAAAAAAATCTCCACTGTCCTCTTTGCACATAAAAGAAGCACGGACTGTCTTTCCATCTGCCAGATAAAACTCCTCTTCTCTGGTAAATTCCTCATAAAAACCATCCTGCCAGCGATCCTTTAGATAAATCGTATGTGACATACTCCCGCCGCCTAAGAGGCGGGGGCTTCTCGCTCAAGTACTCTAAT
>CAJUFW010000244.1 GCA_910585655.1 uncultured Lachnospiraceae bacterium | reverse complement strand
CTGGAGTTCAGACGTGTGCTCTTCCGATCTTTCTTGAGCGAGAAGCCCCCACTTCTTAAAGTGGTGGAAGTACGTCACAAAGGAGAGACTTTCCATGCGTGAAACCTATTGGAACCTATATGTAAAGCTTGTTTATAAATCCTGTTATTACAAATACTTCCAATCACTTTTTGGTAAAATCAACTGGATTCTTACCATCTTTTGCAGCGTTGTTTCTTTATCTAGCATTGCTGCCTGGGGAATCTGGAAAACTCACCCCGCAATATGGTCTGTCCTGATTTGTGTGTCACAGTTAATACAGGCTATGTTTCCAAAACTTCCCTACAACGACCTGCTTAGTTCCACTAAATTTATGATTTCTTCTCTTGATAAGCTTCTTATCCAACTTAAAACCGACTGGCTGAAAATCCAATACCTGGACAGCACAGAGGAAGAAATTTTAAAACTTATCAAAAAACATGAAACATCATATTCGGAGCTTGTCTCCCAGTTTTTTGCAGGTACATACTTGCCAACTATAAAATATTGTGAAAAGAAAGCCGATAGAGAATGTAATATATATTTTCACAATAATTTTCCATCAGAATAGGAGGGTTTTATTATGTCTGATAAAACACGGCCAACCTCTCCATCTTCACGTCCTACACGAGAAATAAGACAAGATGGTGGAGGCGCACCAGATCCAAAGCATCCCATTCCTTGCCCACCAAAACCAAAGAAGCAAAAAAAGTAACTTTGAATGGCTACTCCTTTTTAGATTTTCTTTTAGAAATTTTACTAGGGAATAGCCGTTCCCTTTCTATCCAAAATTGGCAATAATCACAATGAGTAAACGGAATTTTGTTCACTGTGTAAAGGATATAAAACCTATATCCAAACACTCCTGCAGCAACTCCTAAAAGAAATATTGCAACGATCTTTTCCATATCTTTATCAGCGCTCTCTTTCCTTCAAATGTCGCCATTTTCCATACCTTCCACAATAATGGCAAGCCCAGCCTTCAACTCACAGCACCCCGCCACTCCTTCCCGATATTCCCTCTGGTAGATGTTAGTGACCGGCCTGTCCATAAACTCCTTCGGAACCTCGACCTTATGGCTGCCGTCGTAATACACGATCCAGCCTTGTCCGCAAACGGTACCAATCGTGTACGGAATACTCATAGCCAGCACTTCCAAAAGCTCCTTTAATGCCATGTCCTCCTCTCCTTTCTGTTGCGACGTCGCAACAAATATTCACCTACCATTGCTAACCTTTCCTCTTTCCTGTATACTGTACTCACAGGCTCTGCCAAGCCGAGTATTATAGAAAGGAGAGTTTTCATGCAGCGACATCCTGTATCTTCCAGCCGAATCAGTTCTGTTGGCTGGGAGAATAATACCATGGAAGTTGGGTTTCCAGATGGTGCTGTATACCAGTATTACAATGTAAGTCAATTTGAATATACAGCTTTCCTCAATTCCCCTTCCCTTGGCTCTGCTTTATCCCGTTTGGATAAAGTCCATCAATACCGAAGGATTCACTAGCAAATATCCCCTTCTGGTATAGAGAGAATTTCCTCAATTACTGTCACCCTTTCGCCCGTTATCACTATGGATGTATATGGGTGACAGTTGTTTCGCAAATATTTCATAATTGGTCTGGTAATTTCCTTTAATTCAGCTTCCCGCCGAATCATATCTCTACCAACTAAACTAGCAGAAAGTATCTGCCTATCTGGATAAACTTTTGGTTCCCTTGGTTGTTCCACCCTCTCACCTTCCTACTGCCTTATTCTGCTCCTCTACCCCCGTCTGCTTTACCCATTCCCATAGAATCTGACGTACTGAATTTAATTCACCAAACACAATATATTGATAATAAAAATACAAAATATCAATATATTGTGTTTTTTTGCTTGACAAACAAAATTTTTAGCAGTATGATAAATACTGCTAAAGCTATGTGCGTGCCTTATCAGAAAGGATGATGCTTATGCCAAACAAACCAAAGGTAGAAGTAATTAAGGAATCAATCACTGGACGGAATGAACGATTCCGTGATACTCGGACTGGACAGGAAATGACGCGCAACCAATTTGTTAAAGCGATTGATAAAGGCACTTATGGAAATGACTATTACCATCGCAAAATAAATGGTATGGAAACCCCTGTTTCCAAGCCAGACGGAAACCCTAAAAACAACCTCGGTTAATCTTCAGCAGGCACGCACACAACTTTGTATCCAGACTTCTCGATAATATCTTCATCCGTAATACTAGCTATTAGTTCATTCTTATCTGCCACTATCTGGATTTCCCTAACCTCGTTTTCTCCGATTTTCACGTTACTACCTCCTGATACTGCTCTGCGAAATCCCGTGGGTCGATATTGAGGAATATGCAAAGCGGTATAAGTTCCTCCGTTCTCAGATCTCTTTCTCTTTTTTCATCATAAAGGCTTACATAAAGCGACTGATAATCAAGCCCCGTTTTTCTCGCAACCTCTGAAAGATTAAATCCCTTATCTTTCATATAAGTTCCAATTCTTTTTGAAATTCCCATTGAGTCACCTCCGATATCTTCTTTTTGAAGAATTTACTATATATTACTCCTCATTACGAAGTTTGTCAATAGTATTTATAAATTTTTTTCTTCATATCGAAGATTTTTATTGACCTTATATAAAACATAGTGTATAGTATACAAAGAGGCAGGTGATAAAATGGATAGAAGTCTTGGTATAGTGTTAAAAGAACTACGTAAAAAGAAAAAATTCACAGCAAAAGAAACTGCTGATAGATTATCTTCATTAGGATATGAAATATCAGAGAAAACAATTTCTGGTTATGAAACTGGGATACGAATGCCTAATGCAGATATATTTATGGCATTATGTACAATTTACGATTGTAAGAATATATTGGAAATGTTTTCTTTTATAAAAGCGGACTATTCTATTCCTACAGATTCCGAATGGAAAATGATAGAAAAATACCGCTTCATCTCCGCCCACTCCCCAGACGGGGCAAGCGTGGTTGATACAGTGCTAAATAGGGAGTATGCTATAGCGAAGCAGCTCACGGAAAAAAACGGAAGAATCAAAGAGCTGGAAAAGGAACTTATCCCAAAACGCATATTTGCCTACTACGGAAAAATAGCAGCTGCCGGAACTAGTGTAGAGTTTTCCGGCATGACTGCCGGACTTAAATCATACCCAGAAAATGACATAAATGCAAATGCAGATTATGTTATCGGTGTAAGTGGTGCATCAATGGAGCCAGAATATTATGATGGTGATATTGTATATGTTCAGAAAACAGAACATTTAAATGTTGGAAATATAGGTATATTTCAAAAAAATAACAGCATCTATATAAAAAAAGTCGGGGAAAACGGTCTTATTTCTTTAAATCCAAAGTATCCCAGCCTTACCGCTGATGATGATATAATTACCGTATTAGGCAGAGTGCTTGGAAAAGCAGAGGACTAAATTTTTCCGACAGAACTATATCTAGAAAATCAAGGATAAACTAGATGGATAATCTAAAATAATATTTTAGGAGGAATTGCTTATGGAATTTAACGAACAAATCAAACAATTTTCAGAAAGAGTTATCAATTTAAAAGACAATATAACTACTGAAGAGGCTACTAAAATGTCTCTTGTAGTTCCTCTTTTTCAATTATTAGGATATGATGTTTTCAATCCAGTTGAATTTT
>CAJUFW010000243.1 GCA_910585655.1 uncultured Lachnospiraceae bacterium | reverse complement strand
TGCAGCGCATACAAACAGGAACGCACAATCCGGTTGAACACATTGGTCAATAGATTCCCTTCCTTTAAAACCGGATCCACACCTTCCCGTTCCTGTTCCGGCAGATAAACCTGTGGTTTAAAGCTGCTGCTCTTTGTAGAAAGCCCCAGGCTTAAAAAGTGCATCCGTAACTGTTCCGGAGTATAAAATTCCAATAAATCTTTCGCCATCGGCGGCTTGATGTCCGAACTGCTGCTTGCCTTTTTCTCCATAAATAAAATATGACGATTCGCCACCAAGTGCGGCATTTTTTTCCAGTCCGGCTTGACCGGAATCCCTTTTTCTCCGGTCTGTTCCTCCCAGGCAGCGGCAAACATCGCCATTTCTGCAATCCCGTAAAAGGAAATATTGTCCTCGCCGATAAACTGGTATACCTTAGAATCCTCGTCCTGCCACCATGTTTTCCATTCGTCCTCTTCCCTGCCCTGCTCCAACAGCCACGTTCTGGTAAAGGAAATCGGCGCCCAAAGAGATTCCGGCCATACCCAAAACGTTAAGTCTTCCATGCCGTCTCTTGCTGGTACTGGTACGCCCCAGTCGATATTGCCGGACAGACGAAACGGCACCAGAGTTTTTCCGGTACGATAGAAAATCTGTCGCTCTCCCAATACTTCTCTTGCCTTGTCCCGATCTTCTAACCGCCCAAATACAAACGTAACAGAAGCCTTTTTTTCCTCTACTATCGTTTCATGCTCCGGAAACGCCTCTTCCAAGGCTGCTAATCCTTTCCGGAACATCTCCTCTGCCTCAGCCGCTTCTGTCCCGGTCGCTTTCTGTCCGGATACTTCCTCTCCGGCTTTGGCAATCAACTTTTTCTGAACGTAGATCACCGGCTTTTTCAAAAACTCTTCGATGGTATTTAAAATATATTTCCGGGTGTTGGTATTGGCGCGTAAATCATTGATATATTCCTGCATGGCTTCCGTAAAATTCTCCAAGGAAAAATACCAGTTTTGTACTTCCCGCAGCTCCGGTGTCTTTCCGGACAAGGCACTCTTTGGATCGATCAGCTCCGACGGGGAATACTGATGACCCAAATCACATTCATCGGCATAGCCCTTTTCCGAGCAGCATCCCTCAATCGGGCATTTTCCAACGACCTGTCTGCCGTTTAACAACACATGAAATTCCGGGTCGTAAAACTGCGGTGTAGACATTTGTTTCAGATAGCCACGCTCCAACAACGTGTCAAACAATTCCTTTGACTCCCGCTCATGCGGTTCTCTGGCTGGTTCCAAAGCAGAAGCTCCGTAAAAATTTAGGGAAATCTCGTAATCCTCCAATGTTTTCTTCTGTGCCAGATGATTTTTCTTTACATAATCCTGTATTGTCACATCCTCTCCCAGCTCGCCGCTCTCCCGCAGCTTCCGGTAACTCTCTAACGCCGGAGAGCCATAACAATCCGTGCCGCAGACAAACAACACGTTTTCCCTGCCAATCCGGTCACGCATAAACCGGGCAAATGTGTCCGCATGAACGAACATCCCTCCTACATGACCAAAATGCAGTTCCTTATTGCCGTACGGCATCCCTGCCGTAATCACGGCGCGTTTCGGAAAAATCGGACGTTCCTTTCCCTTTCCTGCCGCCTTTCCAGCTTCGTTATTTTTTCCCTTTCCCATTGCAAATCTCCTCTTTCCTTCGGTTTTCTGTTCTTGTTTATCTCTTGACTCATCTTTTTTACTTTACTGCACAGACAAAACTTGCGCCACAAACATCCTCCAACAGTTCTGCCTGCCTAAACCCAGCCTTATGCAGCAGTTCCAATTCATGTTCCAACGTCAGCGGGGTATCAAAATGGACAAACTGCTCCTCCGGGATTTGGGCTGCCGCTCTCCGTCTGGCGCATTCTCCAAACAGCAGCTCCTCCTCTTCCTCGCAGCAAGCCAGATAATCCGCCTCTAAAAACATACCTCCTACCGGCAGAGCCTGATAAATTTTCTCAAATAAGGTCAGCTTTTTCTCTGGCTTAAAATGATGAAAGGACTCTACCGATAGAATCATATCATACGTTTTTTCCTCAAACGGATATTGAAAATAATCTGCACAGACCAGTGTCAGTGGTTTGTCCGGATGCTTTTCTGCCAGCTTTGCCAGCATCGCCTCCGACAGATCAATTCCCGTTACTGCCAACTCCGGATATCGCTCCCAGATCCGATCCAATTCCAGACCGGTCCCACAGCCCAAATCCAACAGCTCTGTCGTCTGCGGGCTTACATATTCTGCCATTCGGATATAGGCATCCTTCCAGACTGACATATGCTCCTCATAGCCGTCCAAACGGTTTTTAAAAAATTCTGCCATTTCCTCCAGACTTGTATCGGCGGTTTCCTCCAACCATTCCCGCAGTTCCTTCATATATTGCTCTTTGTTCTCCCGCATCCGTATCCTCTCCTTTTTGTATCATTTTTTTAGCACTAAAACATTGCTGTTTTTTCTACTATAGCCTACTATAGCATACGGAATGTCAGGCTTCTACCTCATGTTTTCATCGAACTGTTTTTGTCCTTATCCCAATACCTGAAACAGATAAAACTTTAAATAATACGATTCCTCTGCCGACCATAAAATCGGATGATCCGGCGCCTGCGTGCGAAACTCTACCTGCCGCAGCCGTTTATGGGCGTCCTTTGCCGCTTTGGCGATCGTATCGGCAAATAGCTCCGGCGTCAGAAAATGCGAGCAGGAACAGGTTGCCAGATAACCGCCGTCCTTTACCAGCCGCAGCCCACGCAGATTGATTTCTTTATAGCCTCGGATCGCCTTTTTTACCGAAGCTCTGGATTTCGTAAAGGCAGGAGGATCGAGGATTACCACGTCAAATTTCTCCCCCCGCCGCTCCAATTCCGGCAGCAGTTCAAACACATCGGCGCACTGAAAAGAAACGCGGTCAGAAAGCCCGTTTAAAAGCGCATTTTTCCGTCCCTGTTCTACCGCCAGTTCAGAAGCGTCTACCGCCAGCACCTCCCTGGCTCCTGCCATTGCTGCATTGAGCGCAAAGGAACCGGTATGGGTAAAGCAGTCTAGCACTCTCCCTCCGGCGCAGACTTTCCAGATCGCTTTGCGGTTGTATTTCTGGTCAAGAAAAAATCCGGTCTTCTGTCCATCCTGAACATCTACCTGATAGCGGATGCCGTTTTCTATGATTTCTATATTGGTATCAAATTCTGCTCCCAGAAAGCCCTTTAAACGCGTCATGCCTTCCTGCTCCCGTACCTTTGCATCGCTCCGTTCATAGACCCCGCGGATCAAAATCCCGTCGGCAGCCAATACTTCTTTCAGGCAATCCAAAATCGTCTCTTTCAGCCGATCGATTCCAAGCGCCAAGGACTGCACTACCAACACATCCGAAAACTTGTCCACCACCAGTCCCGGCAGAAAATCCGCCTCGCCAAATATCACCCGGCAGCTTCCCGGTATCAAAGTCATACCATCCTCTGCCTGACTGCCAAGCGTATCCTCTGCTCCCATCGTTTCCTTTCGGTACTGCCAGGCAGCTTCTACCCGCTTTTTTAAAAAGGCGCGGTCAATCTCCACTCCATGAATACTTCCGTCTGCCTCCTGCAACCGCTCACGGCTCAAAAGACGGATCGTAATCTTGGAGGTGGCATTGTAAAAGCCGGTTCCTAAAAAATAAGAACTTCTCTGTGGATTGTCGCTGCT
>CAJUFW010000242.1 GCA_910585655.1 uncultured Lachnospiraceae bacterium | reverse complement strand
CCGCCGCCGATGCTGTCCACTACCTCGCCAGCCACATAAGCGCCGCCTAAACCATAGCCGTTTTCTATCGTGTACGGACGCAGCTTCTCGTCTACAGACAGTACGTCACCCGGATAAAGGATACTGCCGTTGACCAGCCTGGCTCCGTTCTCTACATTTTGGGAACGACCTGCATTGGCTGAATAATACTCCGTCGTATAGCTTCCTAAAATCGTATCAATCTTTTTTAAATCCTCCTCCGTATACTTCGGTCTGTCTTCTTCTACTGCCAGCTCCAAACGGATCGGATCCGTCTGATTCCACTGCTCAATAGCAGTCTGTATCTGACTGATGTTTTCCTCGACATTTACTTTACGCCCGTTTACATGAGGCGTTACAATAAACGTTCCGTTCTTGCGGGTAAGCTCTGCATTTTTCCCTTCTACACTGTATTTTTCCTGCAGGCTTTCTATATAAGTACGAATGGCAGCGTCATCTACCGTAAATTTCATCTCGAACTGCATTGTTTCCTCTTCTACGTCCTTGATGTCCTTATAACGCTGGATCAGATTCCCGGTCTTACCCACTGCCGCTGCTTCTTGGATAAATGTATGACTGTCCGCCTGAAATCCCAGGCTGCCCAGGGTAGTCGTCTCTTCCTGCCCGTCAATCGAAAGAGAAACCGTCGTTTCCTTTAACCCGTCTACATATTCATTTAGGGTCTGTTCTGCTTCCTGCTCTGTCATACCGCCTAACGAAATCGAATTGACATATACTCCGTCGCAGATTGTCCCGTCCAGCGCACCGTTTAACGCATACACGGTAATCCCCAGACCACAGGTAAGCGCCGCTAAGCATACAATTACTCCCAGTAAAATCCTCATTCTTTTCCTTTTCATGTATATCCTCCATTCCGTCTCTTTTCCCGAACCGCCCTTCTGCTTCTGCAAAACGACCGACAAACATCGTCTGCCAATCCGGGTATTGCTATAAAACTTCATTTGACATTTTGCCGTTTCCTGTATATGCTATAGAAGGCGGCAAAACAAATTATGGTTATCTATATAATCAACAACCAGATTATCAGCTTATTGCCCCCAAAACAATCGGGAGTATCATCGCTGCAATCAAAATAATGATGATTGCTGTTGATATCTTCTTTTGTGTTTTTTTGCTGTTCCAATTCATACTTTACATTCCTTTCCGAAAGGTTGTGTTACTATGCCTCTGATTTTTTTACTGACAGTGATTTTAATTCTCTGGATACGCCATGCCGGGAAGCAGGCTGACAGGCAATCCGGCGAATCCTCCACCGAGTTTTGGCAACGGGAGCAGGATGCTAATTTCACCCGCCGCGCGGATATCAGTACCCTTCCTTATATCAAAATCCCGGAACCGCTGCTCTCCCTCCCTGCCACCGCATTCCAGATGCTTCCGGCGGGATCTCCGGAGCATGAGGAGCTTACCTCCCTGCAGGAGCAGCTACACGAACTGTCAGAAGCTTCTATTTTGAACCTCACAGGTATCTCCAATACAGAATTAAAGCTTCGTTATGGCTTTGCCAATTTGGATACCCTCGTTCAATGTGATGAAAATTTCACCAGGCTTTGCCAGACGCTAAACCGTATCGGTCGTCTTTTCAAGGATTTTCAATTAGAGCAGGAAGCTATCCAAATCCTTTCTTATGCCGTCGAATGTGGAAGCGACATCCAGGAAACCTATCTGCTGCTGGCTGAGCTGTACCAAAAGTCCGGAAACGAAGAAGCAATCTCTGAGCTGTTGGAATCTGTCAGCCACTTTGACGGTCTGCGACGCTCTATCCTTGAGAACGCCCTGCTGGCCTACCGTAATCCCGAATAATCTGATCGATGATCCGGGAAGCCTCACTTTTTGTTATATCTCCTTTGGATAACCTTTCAAAAGGGATACCCAGAGAAGACATATCACACTCTATTCTATGATATTTTATCAGATCATTCAAGTAGTTTTTTTGAGAAGTTGTCATAGGCTCTGTTTTCTTTACCTGATAATAAAGCGGAGCCTCCTTTGCTTCTCCAAACTGTTTTCGCATATGCTCATAAAGCAGCGCTGCGGAACGGGCGTCCTCTAGCGCCCGATGGGCTGTTTTATTGTCAATCTGGTAATATGTACAAAGCGCTTCTAACGTCCGGCTTGGCAAATCCTTTAAGTATTTTTTGGCAATCGCCAACGTATCAATTCCCTTTCGCTCATAACTTTGCTTTTTTCTGCTGCAAGCTGTTTTGATAAAACTATAATCAAAGGGCAGATTGTGTCCTAGTAAAACGCTGTCTTTCGTATACTCCAAAAAAGCGTTTACCGCTTCCTCCTCTCCGGGCGCGTCCGCTAACATTTCATCTCGAATTCCGGTCAGCTCTATGATTCGTTCCGGCAGGCTTCTCCCCGGATGAATCAACGTTGTAAAGCTGTCTACTTCCTTCCCGTCCCGGAAACGCACTGCCGCTAACTCAATCATTCGTTCCTTAGCCGGGCTTAAACCGGTCGTCTCTACATCTATTGCCACATACTCTCTCATCGTATTCTATTCACGCCTCCGCTTTTTTCTTGGTAAAGCGCGCTGCCCTTCGCTCTCTTGCCTGATAATCCTTACACAGCTCCTTTAAAAAACATTCTTTGCATTGGGGGCTGCGTGCCGTACAGATTGTCCTTCCCAACCGGATAATATGGATATTCCATAAAATCCAAAAATCCTCCGGCAATACCTTCATCAGTTCATATTCTACCTTTACCGGATCGGTCTCGTTCGTCAAGCCTAATTTCTTTGATATTCGCTTTACATGAGTATCCACTACAATACTGGGCTGATGGAAAATATTCCCCCGAATAACGTTTGCCGTCTTGCGCCCTACCCCTGCCAGCTTTGTCAGAGATTCCAAATCAGAAGGCACCTCGCCTTGATGCTCCTCAACCAAAGCCTTCGTACAGGCGATGATATTTTTCGCCTTATTATGGTAAAAGCCCGTTGAATGGATATCCTTTTCCAGCTCCTTTAAATCCGCTGCGGCAAAGCTCTCTAAATCCGGATATTTCACAAACAGATCTTTTGTTACGATATTTACCCTTGCATCGGTACATTGGGCGCTTAATATCGTTGCAATCAAAAGCTGCCAGGCGTTCTTATGTGTCAAATAACAGGTATACTCCGTCCCATATTCCCGCTTCAAACACTCTAAGATCTGGTCGATCCGCTCCCGTTCCTTCTTCGTCATTCGTTTCATGACGCCCTCCTCTATTCGTGGTACTTTTCCTTGTATCATACCATAGCTTTGAATACTCTTTTGCTGCGCTCTTCGATTTCAATATTATACCATGTTCTTTCAGTAGTTTCAATACTTTTTCGCAAAAATCAGAACACAGGTTCTTTTATTTCCTATTCAGATGATCATAACAAAGGAATGAAAATCCAGCGCGCACATCATTTTACAGGCACTAACAAGAGAACTAAAAAAAGAACATCTTTTTGATTTACTCAATTATGCTAAAAGCTTAAAGGAAAAATCAGATCGTGACCTGATGGATTCTGTATTAGAAGCCAGTATGCAGGCTAACGAACAGGCAGTAAGAAAATGGAGAGGTGATGATATTATGTGCCAAGCATTATTGAACATCATGGAACCATGAGTATGAGGGGCGCAGGGATCGAAAAAATCCAGAATGAAATATCCTGGATTTTTTTAAGCACGAGACGGGATTCGAACCCGCGACCCTCGCCTTGGCAAGGCGATACTCCA
>CAJUFW010000241.1 GCA_910585655.1 uncultured Lachnospiraceae bacterium | reverse complement strand
AAATGCCTGCCGACAGAAGCAAAAGAACTATCCCAAGAAAGGTAAAACCTAAGTCGCAAATTATGGAAAAAGGGCTTGAAAATGTAGGCTCTTTTTTCGTTCCCTCACTCGTAGTAAAACCGTAGTAACCCACTTTCCCAAATGCCGCGATTTGCCCTGTTCTGCCCCACAAGTGCCGCCAATTCCCTGCTATCCGACGTGCTGCCGTGGCACACAAATAGTACTTTTATCATCGCTTTCATATCCTTTCATTTTTATTTTAACTTCATAAAACAGCGCTTTTTCAGACGTTTTCCATCTTTTCTCTGATTTCGGTTTCTTCCCGGAAATTCATATTATTTCACACATCTTTCCCGTCAAAAGGTGCAAATCCGGGTGCATGGCAGACCATTTTGCACCTGACGTTTTTTCACGGGTTCAGTTACCGGAAATCCTCGTCACTTGCCTCCTCAAATCCAAAATGTGTATATGCATTCATAGTCACACTGATATCACTATGCCCCATAATATATTGAAGGGTTTTTGGATTCATCCGCGCTGCGGCCATCTTGCTGCAGAACGTATGGCGGCATACGTGAGGCGTTACCCGGGGCATCTGTACCCTGTAAATCTTATTATACTTTGTGTAGATATGCTGAAAATACTTCTCCCAGTGTAATGCGACCATAGGCATTCCGTTTTTATCCAGATATAGAAAGCCCACATACCCGTCAATGATTGGTTCTGCTTTCGGACTCTTTCTGGATTTAATGATCTTCCGGAAACATTCTGCCACTTCCTTTGTCATAGGAATCTGGCGCGTACCGCTTTCTGTCTTCGGCTCAATAATCTGATATCCTATCTTTGCATAGCGCTGCAGTTGGTGGTCTACATTGATCTTCATATTTTTAAAATCAATATCTGATTTCGTAAGACCTTCAAATTCAGAAATGCGGAGTCCTATATTAAAAAGAATATAAACTCCTTCATAATACTTCTTGAAATGGGAATCTTCCTCCACAAATTTTAGAAATTTGCGCTCCTGTTCTCTGGTAAGGGCTTCTCTGGTAACGCTGTCATTATAAATAACTGTAGCCAGCTCAAAACCAAAAGGATTCTTGCGGATCAGATCATCATCTACTGCCATCTGAAAGGCAGGCTTTAAGATCCCCTAATCGTTCGGATCGTACTGAATCCTCTTCCATTTTTCTGAAGCTGGATCAGCCATGCTTTTGCATCCGAGATTTTTACTTTATCAATTCTTTCCCTTCCGAACCGTTCTTTTTTCAAAATATTTACAACCGTCCTATAGCTAGCCTCGGTAGTTGGACGTACCCCCGTCTTTAACGAAATATATTTTTCTACCAGTTCTGTAACCGTCAGACCCCCGCCCTCTGGTATGATCTTATCAAAGATATCTGCCGCTATCTGTTTTTCCTTTTCACGCAGAGACGCCTCCATCTTTTTTCCTGCAGGAATCCTGTCATTTTTATCTAGCCGCCATGAATATACATACCTTATGTCGCCAAAAGCATCTATATATTTATAACGGTATCTGCCATCCGGGGTTTGGATTTCCCCGTTCCGCAACACTCTTCCCCGGCTGTCCCTTCTCTTTGCACTCAAAATACCGAACTCCTTTCCAATACCTGATTTTAGGTTCACTAAAGAAAGGCTCTGATACAGCACCTTTATTTTACCATATTCAGAGCCTTCTTGTCATATAAAATTACGATCCAGCTTCAATTCAGCCTCCGTAAAACGGCTTTCTTGACTGCTTTTCACTCAGATCACGGTTGCCTCATCAATAAATTGCTCAAAGAGCTTTCGTTTTATCTGTATGCGATTGCCATTGGACAGTAGGAAATCCGCGTTGGGATTTTCCGCAGCCAGTTCTCGAAGCCTGCCTTGTCCTATCCGAAAGTACTCCGCCGCCTCTTCGATTGATAATGTATATTTCTGCCAAATTGGGATTTTTTCCTGTTTCATGACTATTCCTCCGTTTTTTATTATTTTCCTTTACATCGTTTTCTATTTAGTTAAACCGCGCCTAAAACCCTTTTTTCGCTATCTCAGCAAAATTGGTCTTGTGATTTTCCTGCTATGCTATTCAAGTCGCCCACCGCCAAGTCCGTCCTTTTAAAACAGATTCGACGCCATAAATTGGAGAGGGCAATTTCTGCAAGATTGCTCCGCGCTAATGGATCTACGCTCGAAAAATTAACGATATTAATTTTCTCAGCGCAATTTTTTAAGTGCCCCGCAATTTAGAACCGTCCAAAGCCGCTGATAGACAGCCTCTGCCTCTGATTCCTTTTCCGAGCTTGATATTTAAATCGAATACGCAGCCTTCCAAATACTCCTCGAGTTTCCGGCGCTTTATGAGTCGTTTGCTGCCGTTCCAAAGCACGAACCCACAATGTTCGTCATTTGAGATTTCCCGCAGATTGTTGATTCCAATCCCGGAATATTCTGCCGCTTCTTCTAACGTTAATGTCGCCTTTTCCCAAATCGGTACATTCTTTCTCATTCTTTTTGACCTCTATTTGTCATAGTTTAAATTCATTCGATTATACAGACAAACGGTTTCGTCTGACTGCAAGTTCCCTCTCCCACAAAGTAACTCCCTTTGAGCACGGCTTCTCCTACTTTTAGCCCTGACAGCAGCTCTCGCCATTGCGCTGTTTCTGTCTCAGAAATGATTTTTACCGCAGCCCTCAATCCTTTTTCCGTCGGCTTAAAGATCAGCTTGTTATTAGCCTGCAACAATGTCTGTACCTCCTCACTGCTGTACCCCTCAATAAATTGTGTACTCAGCAATAATGACATCCCGAACTTTCGACCCTGCCTTAAGA
Source organism: uncultured Lachnospiraceae bacterium (assembly GCA_910585655.1). Lineage (GTDB taxonomy): Bacteria > Bacillota > Clostridia > Lachnospirales > Lachnospiraceae > MGBC131033. The sequence goes on along the minus strand of CAJUFW010000241.1, from coordinate 948 downwards.
TATTGGAAAGCGCACTCTCGTCTTCAAGCGACATAAACTGAAATTCATCCATAGCAACAAGATCCCAGCTCGGTTTTTCGGTTCCCTCTGTTGTTCCTTTTCTGTTAAAGGCTTCCTTCCACGTCAGTGTTGAAAGTAATTCTGCCATAAATTTTCGGTGAGATTTCGGGAAATCTGAAAGCTGAATAATCGTCAGCTTCTTTCTCTTATTCCGATTGTCTCTTTCGCTCTGTTTAAGATGAAAACTCCCCAGACCAGCACACGGTTCTAAGATTTGAACAATTTTATCAACCTCCTCAACATTCCTTTTTCCGTCATCTGTCCACTCTTGTTGTTCCTGCAGTTTTTCGACCTTTTCCTCTAAAAATTTCACAAAGCTTTGAATATCCCAGTCACTATTCTCCAAAAGATATTCCCGAAGATTCTTTCGGAAACATCTCCTTTGGTTGCACCCTTTAATTTTAAGCTGATGAATCAACGCATCCGACAAATCCGTTCCAAACTTTTCTGCATTTTCGTAATGCAAACTGAGATAGTACGGCGTTTGATACGGGTTAATTATATTAGTTCGATGCAACATTTTGAATCCGTTTTTCTCTAATTCCACCACAGTATAACTGTTTGAAAAATCCAGCACCAAGACATCTTTATTTTTATCTATTTCTTCCTCTATCCGCCTGCAGCAATAGTACGTTTTCCCTGACCAGAGCTTCCCAGAACTAATGTATGGCCGTTTGACAAATCACTCAAAACAATCTTCTCTCCTTCCCTGCTTTTCACTCAACCATCTCCTTTCCCAACGAGGTAAAATCTACGCTCCCAACTTTGTCAAAGAAATCGCGACGGAATTTATACGTTTCAAACGAGTTTCCGCCATTCTATAAGCGTTTAGGGGTTCTTTCCAAACTTAGTTGAATTCAGCGTAGAAAAGCTCATGGAACAATACTT
>CAJUFW010000240.1 GCA_910585655.1 uncultured Lachnospiraceae bacterium | reverse complement strand
GACGTGTGCTCTTCCGATCTGAAGCCTCCAGAGAAAGCAGATTGACCGCCTTGACCCGATCAGCATCCACAAGAAGCTGTAGGGTAAGGGTATTTCCGCCCAGGCTAAAATCAGTCGTATACACACCAGGACAGAAAACAGCGGCAGAATCAGCACGATCCGAATCCTTCGGTGCATCGGAATTCCCCGAACCACCATCCCGCCCCGCCTCCTGCCCAGGCGTCCGGGCGCCCTCCTCCTGCTTTTTGTCCTTCTTTCCGGAGAACATAGCGACTAAAAGCAGAACCAAAAGGACGCCAAAGAAAAGGAAAATTCCGGTATAAATCAATTCCCGGAGCTTTAACACGACAATTTTCTTATTTGCCATAAAATCACCCATCCAATCTGTCCGAATGATACCCTTTGAGTTATCAAAGTATGATCATTCAAAGCTTTTGATATATTATGGATATGAAAGATAAAAAGAAAATATGCTCATCAAAGAAAGACGAAAAAAACAGTCTCGGAACGAAAGCACCCCCCGGGAGGAAATACTGACGCGCCCGAAGGGCGTGGTTCTATTGCGGCAGGATTTCTCTCCCCCTAAAAGGGGGTGAAGCCGAGCTATGCTCGGCTCGAAGTGAAGAGACGGAACTTAAATAGGAGGAAGGAACATGGCGTTGCAGTTTATTTTAGGGGGAGCGGGTTCAGGAAAGTCCTGGCAGCTCTACCACCAGCTGATTAGGCGTTCCATCGCGGAGCCGGAAGGACGCTTTCTGGTTATCGTACCGGAGCAGTTTACGATGCAGACGCAGCGGGATTTGGTACTGGCACATGAACGGGGCGGCATCAGCAACATTGACGTCCTTTCTTTTTTGCGTCTGGCATACCGGATATTTGGAGAGCTGGGAATGCCGGAGCGGCTGGTTTTAGAGGACACCGGGAAAAATATGGTGTTAAGAAGGCTTCTGGCAGGACTGGATCAAGAGCTGGTATATTTTAAAAATACCGGAAAAAAACGAGGCTTTGTGGAAGAATTAAAGTCTCTGTTGACTGAGCTGTACCAATACAGTGTGACGCCGGAACGGCTGGCAGAGGCATTAAAGGGAATGGATCGGAAGCCGCTTTTAGAGCGGAAGCTGGGAGATACCTTGCTTGTATATCAGGCGTTTCAGCGCTATAAGGAGCGGGACGGCTATATTGTAGCGGAGGAAATGATGGATTTACTCTGCGATGTGCTGCCGGATTCCAAGCTGGTAGAAGGAAGCGTGGTCTGTCTGGACGGCTTTACCGGCTTTACTCCTTCTCAAAATAAACTGCTGCGGTTGTTGATGAAAAAGGCGAAAGATGTCGTCATAACGATCTCTATTGACAAAGAGGAACCGCTTGATCGGGATACCGAAGAATTCCGGTTGTTTCATTTGAGTAAAAAAACAATACATAAGCTGATAGAGATGGCAGAAGAGGAACAAGTAATCGTGGCAAAGCATTATTATACGGATTGGAAGCACGGGCATCCGGAGCTGCGCCATTTGGGAAAAAGGTTATTTCGTTATCCGGTAGTGCCGTATCGAAGGAAACCGGAGACCAAAAAGGAAGCCGGATTATTGTTGTATGCCTGCCGCGATCCACGTACGGAAGCTGAGTTCGTATTGACGGAGATTGCCAGGCTGGTACGGGAGGAGCATTACCGCTACCAGGATATTGCGGTGATTACCGGGGATATGGAAACTTATGGAGAGCTGCTGGCTGAACTGTTTTCCAAAAACGGAGTTTTTTATTTTCTGGATCAGAAGCGGGACATTATGAAAAATCCTTTGGTAGAGCTGATCCGGGCGGCTTTGGCGGTCATAGAACAAGACTTTGCCTATGAAGGCGTGATGCGCTATCTAAGGAGCGGTTTGTCCGGTGTAGAAGAAGCCAAGGCAGATGTCTTTGAAAATGAATTGCTGGCTAGAGGAATCCGAGGGAAACGCCGCTACCGTGAGGGGTGGCATGAGGCAGAAGAGACAGAGACAGAAGGGACGGAACCGGCGTCGGAGGAGCCGACCTTTGAGGAAGTACGGAGGCAGGTTGTAGAGGAAGTACGGCAGACGGTATGGCAGATGTTTGCACCTTTGTTAGAGGCTTTTCAGGCAGAGGGGGCGAATGGAGCGTCTTTGACGATGGCGTTATACCGGTTTTTGACGGCACATCAGGCAGAAGAGCGGATGGAAGCGCTGCGGCAGGAGTTTGAGCAGTCGGGAAGACTGTTGATGGAAAAAGAATATGCCCAGGTATACCGACTGGTGATGGAGCTGCTAGAAAAGCTTAGCGAGCTGTTGGGAGAGGAAGAACTGACTATAGAGGAATACCGGATGATTTTAGAATCCGGGTTTGCAGAGGAAGAAGTAGGGGTGATTCCGCCGGGTTTTGACCAGGTGGTGATCGGGGATCTGGAACGTACCCGTCTAAAGGATATTAAGGCATTGTTTTGTGTAGGAGTGAATGAGGGAATTGTACCAAAGAGCGGCAGCACCGGAGGAATCCTTACCGATATGGATCGGGAGTTTTTAAGCGGTCTGTCGATAGAACTGGCGCCTACGTTGAGGAGCCGGAATTATACGGAGCAGTTTTACCTGTATTTGAATTTGACCAAACCGGAACATCAGCTTTATGTTTCCTATGCCAGAACAGGGATGGACGGAAAAAGCCTGCGACCTTCGTATCTAATAGGGAAGCTGTGTCAGCTTTTTCCGGATTTGACGGTCATCAACCGGGAACAGGAGGGACCGGGGCTGATTTCCGAGCTGCGCAGGGACGGCGGTCTGGATTATCTGCTCTATGGATTAGAGCAAAAGGGAATCCAGGGAAAGCTGTCGGAATCAGAAGAGCAGACGTCGAATAGCCTGGAACAAGAAGGATGGGAGGCGCTGTGGTCTTATTATGAAAAGCATCGTCAGGAATACCAAGCGTATGACTATCTGATGAGAGGATATCGTTCGGAAATACTGCAAAACCGTCTACAAAAGAGGGTAGCACAGGCGTTGTATGGGGAGATTACCGGAAGCGTAACCCGTTTGGAGCAGTTTACTTCTTGCGCATTTGCCCATTTTTTAAGCTATGGTCTGCGCCTGAAAGAGCGAAAGGAATATACCATCAGTATTCCGGATATGGGCAGTATTTTCCACGATGCGATTCGGCGGTTTTCTGAAAAAATAAAGGAGCAAGGAATTCTCTGGTCAAACATCGAGGAGCCGGAGCGGAAAAGTCTGGTCAAAGAAAGTGTAGAGGAGGCGACCGCGGAATACGGGAACCGGGTGCTGCATAGCAGTCATAGACTGGAGGCGTTGATTGATCGGGTGGAACGGATTACGGATCGGACGGTATGGGCAATTTGCGAGCAGGTGAAGCTAGGCGAATTTGAGCCAAAGGAATTTGAAACAACCTTTTCCCTAAAGGCAATCCATGGACGAATCGATCGGATCGATACGGCAGAGCGAGAACGTCTGATGGAAGATGGAACCCGAAGACGGGAGGAATATGTCCGGATTATAGATTATAAATCAGGCGGCACGGATTTTGACTTAAACCGTTTTTATTATGGTCTGGGGATGCAGCTTGTTGTTTACCTGCGTTCTGCGATAGCACAGGAGGAGCAGGAGAATCCGCAGAAATTGGTGATTCCGGCAGGTATTTTTTATTATCATATTCAGGATCCGCTGGTGGAAAAGGGGAGCGGAGAGGACGCGCTTTTAAAGGAGTTAGCGCTGCATGGTCTGGTACACAAGGATGTTTCGGTGGAAGGGATGATGGATCGGACGCTGG
>CAJUFW010000239.1 GCA_910585655.1 uncultured Lachnospiraceae bacterium | reverse complement strand
TCCGCGGTAATGTATTTGACGTAGCAGTCGATCTGCGGAAAGGCAGCGCGACTTATGGAAAGTGGTTTGGCATGGAGTTAAGCGCGGAAAATAAAAAACAGTTTTATATTCCGGAAGGCTTTGCTCATGGCTATTTGGTCTTATCCGACTACGCGGAATTCTGTTACAAATGTACGGATTTTTATCATCCGGGAGACGACGGCGGACTAGCCTGGAACGATCCGGAAATCGGTATCTGCTGGCCACAGCTTTTAAGCAGTCAGCCTTATCCTGGAACCGCCTCCGCAAAAGGCTACCAGATGGAGGACGGTACCCCGTTAAATCTAAACGAACGGGATCAACGCTGGAAAAATCTATCAGAACTTAGAAAAAATGAACAGAATTCATAATTTTTCAGCCGGGAAACTGCTATAAAAAGTAGTTTCCCGGCTGCTTTTCTTTCTCTAGCTCTCCTCTGCCATCCGGTACAGCCCGGCATAAATCCCGCCGCGCTCTAACAATTCCTTGTGTGTCCCCCGTTCGGCAATCCCGTCTTCCGTCAGTACGATGATGTCTTTAGCGTTCCGGATTGTCGTCAACCGATGGGCAATGACAAAGGTCGTCCGGTTCTTTGCCAGTTTTTCTAACGACTCCTGAACAACACGCTCGCTTTCGTTATCAAGTGCGCTGGTAGCCTCGTCGAAAATCAGCACCGGCGGATTTTTTAAAAACACTCTGGCAATGCTTAACCGCTGCTTCTGACCGCCGGAAAGCTTAACACCCCGCTGCCCGATATCCGTCTGATAGCCGTCCGGCAACGATAAAATAAATTCATGAGCGTTGGCATTCTTTGCCGCTTCGATGATTTCTGCCTCGGTCGCATCCTGCTTTCCATAGCGGATATTGTCCATAACGGTTCCGGCAAACAAGTAGACGTCCTGTTGAACAATTCCGATATTCCGGCGTAAGGAACGCATCGTAATATTTCGTATATCTACGCCGTCTAATTTTACAGAGCCTTCCGTCGTATCATAAAAACGCGGAATCAGGCTGCACATGGTAGTCTTTCCGACGCCGGAGCTTCCGACCAACGCCATATAATCTCCTGCCTTGACATCCAGGTTAATGTTGCGGAAGACATCCTCCTTGGTATCCTGATAACGGAAAGAAACACCTTCAAAAGCAATATCCCCTCTGACCTTGGTCAGCTCCTTGGCGTCCTTACTGTCCACAATGTCCGGCTCAATCGAAAGGATTTCATAAAAACGCTCATAACCCGTAATTCCGTTCTGGAATTGCTCTGTAAAGTTAATCAGCTTCCGCACCGGCTCGATCAGGTTGTTGATATAGAGCAAAAACGTCAGCAAATCCGTAACCCGGATTATATTTTTTAAAATCAGAAAACCGCCGCCGATGATTACGACGACGTTAATCATACTGGTAAAAAACCCCAACCCGGAATGAAAGGTCGCCATCCAGAAATAACTGTTGTTTTTACTGGTCACAAAGCGATTATTCCCCTCCCGGAACTGCCCCATTTCCACTTCTTCATTAGCAAAAGATTTTACTACACGGACACCGGAGAGACTGTCCTCAATCTGAGCGTTGATATCGGCAATCCGTTCCCGGTTCCGGCGAAACGCAACATTCATTTTTTTCCGTACCGTCAGGGCAAATAAAAACATCAGCGGCAGCACGGCAAAGACAATCAACGTCAGCGGCGCATTAATCCGAATCAAAATTACAAAAGCGCCTACAAATTTGATGATCGAAATTACAATATCCTCCGGACCATGATGGCACAGCTCCGTAATTTCAAACAAATCGTTGGTAATCCGCGTCATAAGCTGCCCGACCTTCTGATTGTCGTAAAAATTAAAAGACAGCTTTTGATAATGTTCAAAGATATCGTTACGCATATCCGATTCCATATAGGCGCCCATCATATGTCCCTTATGGGAAATAAAGAAATTACAGCCCATTTCCAGCAAAGCCAACGCTACCATCGCCCCGCAGAGCAAGACGATTTGTTCCATCGCCTCCCCGATCTCATACTCCACCAGAAGCGTATTGGTGATATAGCGGACAATCAGCGGAGCAACCAGCGAAATCGCTGCCGCAAAAAAAGCGAATAACATATCCGCCAGAAATAACCCCATATACGGCTTGTAATACGATAAAAATTTTTTCATTTTCGGACTCATTTCTACTACTTCTCCCCTCTTCGTATCAAATGTTCTGTGACAAAGCGGAGAATCCCCTCTAAGGAATTCTCCGCCGCTATCCTGTTACATAAATTGTTTTTATCTGGCAAGTCGTCTGGATACGTCTACCATATAAGGATCCAGAAGCTTTTCCATCGCCAATGCTTCTTCAATGTCATAGTCTACAAACTGCCCATGACGATAAGCTATTACCCGATTGGAAGCTCCGTCACAGAGTAAATCAACGGCTTTTGCTCCCATCATAGACGCATAAACCCGATCTTTTGCCGTCGGGCTGCCGCCTCTTTGAATATGTCCGATGATTGTCGCCCTGGTTTCCATCCCGGTTGCAGCCTCGATCCTCTTTGCCATGTTGTAGGAATCGCCTACCCCTTCGGCGTTTATAATGATGTAATGCTTCTTGCCAATCCGATGCTTTTCTTTAATCGCCTCAATGATCCGTTGTTCATTATGGTCGTAATTCTCCGCCATTAAAATCTCTTCGGCTCCGTTGGCGATACCGCACCAGAGCGCAATATAACCGGCATGCCGTCCCATTACCTCAATGATGCTGCAGCGTTCATGAGAGGTAGCCGTATCTCTGACTTTATCAATGGCTTCCATCGCCGTATTCACTGCCGTATCAAAGCCAATCGTATACTCGGTACAGGCAATGTCCAAATCTATCGTTCCAGGAAGTGCGATGGTATTGATTCCAAGAGCAGCCAATTTCCGCGCCCCCTGAAAAGAACCGTCCCCGCCGATTACAACGATTCCGTCAATGCCGTATTTCCTGCAGATTTCCGCACCCTTTTTCTGACCTGCCTCTGTTTTGAATTCTTCACAACGATCCGTGTAAAGAACTGTCCCGCCCCGTTGTATGATATCTGATACAGAGGTCGAATCCATATCTATGATCTCCTCGTCCAGAAGCCCTGCATAGCCCCTGCAGATACCCTTTACGGTCTTTCCTGCTGCGATTGCCGTTCTGACTACTGCGCGGATGGCTGCATTCATGCCAGGAGCATCGCCTCCACTGGTCAGTACGCCGATTGTTTGAATCTCTTTTGCCATGATTTTCCTCCATTCTGCGCCACGGAATCTCCGGGGCTGCATGATTTCATAAGATAGGGGTTCCTTTGTATGAAATCGTTTACATTTTAATACCCATACTAAGAGGGTTATTTATCCACGCCCTATTTTACCCTATCTTGCGCCGATGATCAATACTCTTTTCGACGATTTTTATATTTTCTTTTCCATATTGTTCCCACAATTCTGCCAATAACTCCGGCTCTATCCGGACGCTGCGGCTTGCCGGAAGATGTTTTACAATCCGTTCTGCCGTACAGTAAATGCACACGCCGTCCATTCCGTCTGAATGTTCCAGACGATGATAAAGTTCCTGCTCCTTGTTTAAAAAGGTCTCCTTATCCGGAAACTGAATCCACAACTCCCTCGGCACCTGTTCAAAAGGGATGATTTCCTGGGCGATCAGCTTTGCGTCCTTTCCTTCTTCTATCGATACCTTTCCGCGAATAAATATTTTTCGTTCCGGTCCTAAATATTGTTTGTATTTTTCATAATCCCTTGGAAACAAAATTACCTCGACCGTTCCCAAGGTGTCCTCCACCGTCAAAAACGCCAGAAGCGGCCAGGCAAGGGAGCCGCAGAATTCCA
>CAJUFW010000238.1 GCA_910585655.1 uncultured Lachnospiraceae bacterium | reverse complement strand
CAGGTCGGCGATCCGGCACTGTGTCATGTGATGTGGGAGATTTCCAGTCAGACGAGGTTTGGAAGGTATGAAGGCGTAAAAGAAAAGCTGGAACTTTTGGAAAAGGTAAAGGATCGGAGTGTTTATGCAAAACAGAACCTGATCTTTTTGCAGCAGACGATGTTGTATGCACAAAAAGAAATCCTTGCGGAAGAACACCAGGAAAGAGTGTGGGAAGCACTGCATATGACGATGCCAAAAAAGGACCCGGCGGAATTAAAAGAATGGGCATTTACCAGGCAGGAGGCGATGATCCTGAATATGCTGGCATATAGTTATGATGAGTTAGGACGACAGGAAGAAGGAATCGCTTGGATGGAGCTGCTAAGAGCATATTATGAGAATCAGCCGTTTGCGATTGAGCATTACATAGACAATTATATTCGAGCGTTGCAGAACCTTGGAAATATGTATGGTAATATCGGGGAATATGAAAAAGCGATGGAGGCGGGAAGAATTGCGATTCGGTTGGCGTTGCGGACAAGCCGGGGAGATGTTCTGCATAGAACATTGTATGATTATGGTTGGAATATGGAACATCTGTGGGAAAAGGATGGATGTACCAAAGAAAAAAGCCGCCTGTGCATAGAGGCGGCTCTGGACTTTGCCAGATTTTATGAAATACAAAAAGGTGTCAATCATTTTGAACGGCATCTGGTAGAAATTTATGGAGAGGACTAATTAAGTTTTGGAGGAGGGGCGAGATCGTAATCAGAGCATGGGGAAGCACCAGAGTTCTTTCCAGGAATGGTAATTTCCTTGTTGCTATTATTATCTGTGTTTCTGTCTTCCTCGGTTCCTGAAGAACTCGTATTTGGTGGGATAGCTGGTGGAAGCGTTATTGCCAATGCCAGCGCCAGGACAAGAAGAGCTGTTAATTTTTCACAGGAAAGCTGTTGATTTCCTCATAGGAAGTCCTCCTTTATGTAATTATGATGATGAGATAAGTATAACATAATATAAGATGAAATATTTAGGACAAAGGCTGCACGAAATTAAAAATTTTTCGTGCAGTCTTTGTCTTGAGAAAAATCTAGGCGGTGTGGTAGGATAATGGCATAAGGTAGCAGAAAGAGAAAATTACAAAAAAGACAAATTTTCTTGTTTTGATTGTAAAATAGTTGCCGGAAAGGAGAACATAGCTATGGAACTGAAAGAAATGGTTGAGTTAGAAATGGAAAACATCTCCAAGGCTGATATTGAATTAGTAGAAGGCATGGAATATATGCTTGGATGGTGTGGAACTATTGGAGTAATTGTTAGTGGTAGCTGCGGAGAGAGTGTAAATTAAAACGAATAGGGAGATGCGGGAGATTTTACATAGCATCTCCCTGTTTGTTTTAATAAGATAAAAAAGCAAGAAGAGGAAAGGAAGAATAAAATTGATTATTGAAGACAAGAAAAAACTTCTTTCTGATATTAAGATAGAAATTAAGGCAGAAAACAGGGAAAACGCATTTTTGCTTAGTGGAATGGAATCAGATGGGATTATTTGTTTAGAGGATTACTTCTCTTTAGAGCCTTATATAGAATGGAGTTCGGAAGAAAAATTGAAGGTAAAAGCAGAAATTTTTATCACAATCTTTCGGGCATTAGAGGCTAAGCAGCAATGTTTTGTGTTTTTACATACTCATCCGTTACAAAAGGAATTACGTTTTTCTCCATTAGATAGACAGTTTGAAATTACAATACTTCATTTAGCTGAACAAATGGGTTATCAAAAACCTTTGATTTTTCTTGTGGCGTCTTCTAATCAAGTAATTGGAAGAGGATATTATCATAATAAAGAGATAATGGTTGAGTTACCGGAAGAAAGAGAAGAAAATAAGAAAGAACTGCTTGATAAAGTAGAAGTGTTATGGGAAGAAAGCCTGCCCAAAGGGATTTTGTATTTGGCAGACAGTAATACAGTGATCAGCCTTTCTAAAGAGGCAGCAAAATTGGTATATCAAAAGAAACAGCAATATTTATCTGGGAAACTGCCAAATGATCAGCTTCAGATACTGGAAAGGAAACTGGAGGAAACAGTAGGAAAAAACGCAGCTTCCTTTTTAAAACCTGCAACTACATATGAAGAAAAAAGAGGGTTAAAAAGTCTGGAAATATTAGTACAGAACGGATGTAATTTAAATTGCAGGTACTGTTATGCAGATGCTGGAACATATGGAAAGAAAACAACCATTTTAACTCCTCAACAAGGGAAAAAGCTATTGAGTGTATTAGTAGAAAAGGGGATTCAAAGAATAACAAGTATTACCTTTTTTGGAGGAGAACCTTCTCTTTTCCCAGATACGATAGAAGCTATTTGCCAGGAATGTGAAAAACTTGTGACAAAAGGTAGCTTGGAAGATGTTCCTATTTATTATATGATAACAAATGGGGTATCATTATCAGAACTGTGTTTACAAGTAATAAAAAAATATAAGATTAATGTAACCATAAGCTTAGATGGTTCAAAAGAAATCAATGACCAGTTACGTATCTTGAAAAATGGAGAAGGAACTTATGAACAGGTGCTTGGGACAATTCAAAAAATGCAGAAGCAAGAAACTCCGCCAGTGATGATTGAAGCAACTTATACAAAATTTCATGAAGAAAACGGAGTAAGCAGAGAAGAGACGATAGAAAAATTAAGAGAAGAAACAAAAATTTCTAACATTTATGTATGCGACTGTGCCGGAAGCTATTTAGATCCCAAACAGGAAACCATCATGGAACGGATGGAAAGAGACAATAAGGAAATAGAAAAATTATTTGTCCAGCAGCGGTATGAAGAGGTAGCCAGTGGGCTATTGAGCTTTGTTATTTTATGCAGCCGGATATGGAATTTGGAGGAAAGAGAGGATTATGTATGCAATGTAGGCTTTGATGGTATTACAATAGCTTCAGACGGAGAGATTTATCCCTGCCATATGTTTGAAGGAGAAAAAGAATTTCGTCTGGGAAATATATTTGAACCTGATTTTTCTCTTACTCCTAATTTAGAGGCTATACTGAGGTTAAGGGAATATACCAAAAATGAGCGAAAGCAATGTTATTCTTGTTGGGCAAGAAACTTTTGTTCTAGGTGTGTTTATAAAATGTATGAATGGGAGAGGGAGAAATCAAATTTTCTAATTGAACCTTGTGAAATTTTAAAAAATAAGTTACGGCAGGTGCTATTATATCTGACAAATATGGAGCAGGTCGAACGGAAAATGTTATATGAGAAAATCAAAAGTATGGAGGCAGTCAAGAAAGAAACATAAAAAAGGAAAGCAGGAGAAAGGCAATATAAGAATAGCCTTTCTCCTGTTTTTTGTGTTACAGATAAATCGTTTTCTGTAATTCTTTGTATGGACCATGCTCTAAAAGCTCTCCCTGTCCCAGCACCAATACCTCATCGTATTGCTCTAAAAGCTCCGGGTTGGTTTTATGTGTGACAGCAATTAAGGTCAGTTCTTTTTTCCCCAACAAGAGTGTTTCGATCTGTTGAGCGGTTTGTCTATCTAGACTGGAAGTCGCTTCGTCCAGAAATAAGACCTTGGTTCCCCGGATAAAAGCACGTGCGATAGCGATACGCTGCTGCTCGCCTCCGGAAAGATTTTTTCCGTTTTCTTCAATCATAGAATCCAATCCATGCCCCATTTTTTCTACGACAGGGGATAACCCGGCTTCCCGGATCGCATTCCAGATAAGGTCATCTGAATAAGAATGGTACATGGTAATGTTGTTGCGTAGAGTATCTTCAAACAAAAAGACCTTCTGGTGAATCATAGCGACTTGTTCATAAAGGCTTTTTTTATCCAGCTCGGAGAGAGGAATTCCATGATAGAGAATATTTCCCTGAT
>CAJUFW010000237.1:3354-3896 GCA_910585655.1 uncultured Lachnospiraceae bacterium | reverse complement strand
TAGTAAGATCATATTGCAATATGTAAAGTTCGCACAGATATATGTTTTGAACGAGCCCTTTTCTTGCAAGACGTTTTCAACGTGAGATGTTATTATAAAAAATTTTATTTGAAATTTGGACATTGTAAAAAAAATCTGCTATAATAAATTTCGGCACTTTTGAAAGGCCGCGAAACTGGCTGACGCGCTTAAAGTATGATATTGTCTGGCATCACAAGAAGGAGGAGTGATCACCATTTCAACGAATACGTATGGCTACGTCCGAGTCAGCACTCGTGAGCAAAACGAAGGGCGACAGTTAATCGCGATGGCGGAATTGTCTGTCCCGGCAAAAAATATTTTTCTGGATAAGCAGTCCGGCAAAGATTTTGAACGACCCCAATATAAGAGACTGGTAAATAAGTTAAAGCCGGATGATTTGCTTTATATTAAAAGCATCGACCGTTTAGGACGCAACTATGAGGAAATTTTAGAACAGTGGCGTGTTTTGACGAAGGAAAAGCAGATTGATATCGTGGTGCTGGATATGCCTCTATTAGATA
>CAJUFW010000237.1:0-3344 GCA_910585655.1 uncultured Lachnospiraceae bacterium | reverse complement strand
GGCTGGGAAAGGATTTGATGGGAACCTTTCTTAGCGATATCGTTTTGCAGGTATTGTCCTTTGTAGCTGAAAATGAGCGGGCTAATATCCGCCAGAGGCAGGCAGAGGGGATTGCAGCCGCCAAAGCAAGAGGCGTACGCTTTGGCAGGCCGCCCAGACCTCTTCCAGAAAATTATTACAGCGCTTACCAACGTTGGAAGTCAGGAAGCATCACCGGGACAGCGGCAGCAAAAGAATGTGGGATGCCCTTATCTACGTTTCGCTACCAAGCTGAACTTTTTGAAAAGGCCGGAATATTATAAAGGCGTATTTACAGAAATGTGTACTTTTCTGTAAATACGCCTTTTCTATATCATAGGAAAGTTCTCCGAACTCCAGTTCGTGGAATTCTTTTTCGTATCTTAAAATCATCATACAACAAAATGATTTGATTTTCAAGGGGAGATTATCGAAAAATAGGCGATATCTATCACTCATCTGTAACCGCATTGTTATCCTGTATTATGATATTTAGTATTTTTCGTCGGGAGTGTGTAAGATAACCAGTTTTTTATAAGAGTATTTGCATATTGGAGTAAATAGAATCCAATTTTTTGTCTATTTGCCATGTCAGAGAAAGAGCCAAAATTTTTGCCTACAGAAAAGTACACTATTTAGTAAATATCAAAGAAGTGAGCAAATTGATAGTATCATCTTATAAGCAAGAACAGCAAAAACAACGAATTGGTATCGGCTACCAGGTAGGCAGACTTACCGTGACGGCTCCTACAAAGCAGCGTAAAAACGGATATATGGTTTGGCTTTGCCGCTGTACCTGCGGCAGTGAGCTATCCCTGGACACTCGTTGCCTGCGGAGAGGAGCCGTCACGGACTGCGGCTGCATTTCCAAAGTAAAACCAAGACAGAAGGACATTTCCGGACAGCGTTTTGGGAAGCTGGTGGCAATAGAGCCGGCAGGAGGGACTTCCAAAGGCTCTGTGATTTGGCGGTGCCGGTGTGATTGCGGAGGCGAGGTTTGTACGCCGCTTCACCAGTTGACGGCAGGCTATAGAAAAAGCTGCGGCTGCCTGAGCCATCCGGCAAGAAAAGACTATGTAGGAAAGCGGTTTGGTCGTTTGATGGTGACGGCTTACGCCGGAAAACAAAATGGGATGCACCGATGGAGGTGTGTTTGCGACTGCGGAACCGAAACCGTGGTTGGTCAGACGCTGCTCCAGACAGGAAAGACAAAAAGCTGCGGCTGTCTTCAGTCCGAAATCTACAAGGATAATTTAAAGCTGATCGACGGAACTTCGGTGACGATTTTAGAGACCAGCAGGAAAAAAATCCGTGCAAGCAATACCAGCGGTCATACTGGGGTGTACCGTGATCGGAAACGGAATAAATGGGTGGCGCAGATTTGTTTTAAGGGCAAGACCTATTATTTAGGCTCTTACGCCAAGCAAGAGGATGCCGTCCGCGCACGCAGACAGGGAGAAGAAATGTATGAGGAATTTCTCGCCTGGTATTATGAACAGCATCCACACACGAAAGCGCCGCCGTCAGATGAGTAAAAAAAGAAAACGGAGGTGTCAGAATGAGATGGTAATATGGCGTAAGCGGCTTTATTTGCGGATAAAACGAATACAGGATATTTTGCTGTCGGCGCTTTTGCTGACAGTGTTATCGCCGTTTTTGGCGTTCATTGCCTTGGCGGTAGTTTTCGACGATCCTCATGGAAGCCCGATTTTTATTCAGACCCGTTGCGGGCAGAAAGGCAAAGAATTCCGGCTTTATAAATTCCGTACAATGTATATGGGGGCAGAGCAGCGATTGAAAGAATTGCTGCCTTATAATGAAATGGTAGGGCCTGCTTTTAAAATCCGAAACGATCCGAGGATTACCCGGTTAGGGCGTCTTCTCCGTGCCTCTGGGATAGACGAGTTACCGCAGCTTGTCAATGTCTTAAAAGGGGATATGTCTATTGTAGGGCCACGTCCCCCTCTTCCAAGAGAAGTCGCAAAATATACTGCCTATCAGCGGCGGAGGCTGGAGGTTAAGCCGGGACTTACCTGCTTTTGGCAGGTACATCCTGCCAGAAACAGCCTGGATTTTGATTCCTGGGTAAAGCTTGATTTGCGTTATATCAAGGAGCAAAGCTGGTGGTTGGATTGGAAGTTGATTTTTTTGACGGTAGGGGCAATGATTAGGAGAGAAGGGCTATAAGAACAGATTAGACAAGGAGGAAGAACGATGCAGGAACAGATAAAGGAAAACGAGGAGACAGGACAGAACGGGCAAGAGGAGAGTCCCAAAAAACAAATCAGAAAGAAAAAGCAACGAAGATGGTTGAGATGGTTGATTGGATGCGTACTTTGTATCGCAGCTATTCTGTTGGTAAGCGCGCCTTTTTTACTCTCCGATGAATTGGAGCTGACCTTTTATCATCTTTATTCTCCGAAAATAACCGGCGCCGAGAATACAAGAGTGGTTGTATTGTCTGATTTACATAACCGGGAATTTGGACCGGAAAACATAGAACTGGTGGAACAGATTGCGCTCCTAAAGCCAGACCTTATTGCAGTGGCAGGGGATATGGTCAATGCAGACGAGGAAACCTTAGACGTTATTTTAACCTTGTGCCGTCAGTTGGTGGAGATTGCTCCGGTATACTACAGCCCAGGCAATCATGAAAGCAATTTGCTTTATGAAAAGGGCAGTCCTTTAGAAGAGCTGTTATTGGAAGAGGGAGTCCATGTAATGGTCAACCGGGCAGAGGAGATAACGATCCATAAAAATAAGTTTATCATTGGGAGTTTGACTACTTCTGTAGAAGGTTATGAGGAATATGGCGCTGCCTTTATAGAGGAATATGAGAAAAGCAATGCGTTTAAGCTTCTGATTGCCCATTATCCAAGTCTTTATTATGAGGTACTGGCAGAGAAAGAAATTGATCTTGGAATCTGCGGTCATTACCACGGAGGGCAGATTCGTCTTCCGTTTGTAGGGGGTCTGTATCATGGCGATGTTGGATTTTTCCCGAAATACAACAGCGGGATGTACCGGCTGCCGCATAGTACGATTTTTGTTTCGCGGGGAATGGGAAATCATAGTTTGATTCCGCGGATCAACAACCGTCCTGAACTGGCTGTCATTGATATCAACGGTCGCCAGGGAATAGACGCTCAGTAAGTATGCCAAAGGAGGGAAGGAAACATGATAGTATGGAGTATGATCGTACCGATTTTAACGTTGTTCACAGCAGTATTATATTTGATTTTATTGCAGCGTTTTTTTTGCATCAAAGCAAAGCTGCCTCTCTTGGGACTGCGGGGTGAAATCGGGCATTTACACGGAAAAAAACG
>CAJUFW010000236.1 GCA_910585655.1 uncultured Lachnospiraceae bacterium | reverse complement strand
CTCATCATACCCATAATACTTTTTGCATTTACTTTCTTGTCGCCAGTCTCTACATAAATACCACTTTCATAACGGCTCGCTACTTGTACCAATAGCGCTACCGGTCTGGCTTCCAAGCCGCTCGGAATACTGATCAAAATATTTTTTGTCAACATTACCGCTCCTCCTATTTTAAGTTCCGTAGATACCCTTCCCAGACACCTTCCTTTAGGTGATTTTCTGACCGCCAAAAACATGCGCTCATAAAACCACCTGTGCCTTGTCCGGGTATCTACTATTTAAGTTCCGTAAAATTTCTTCCATGACACTTCTCCTTAGCTTGTTTTCCGGTCGCCAAAAACATGCGCCCATAAAACAAGCTGTGTCCTGTCCGAAATTTTACTGTTTAAGTTCTATTGCTTATTGTCTTTCTTCCCGAAGCCTGTCCGCAATCAGGCTCAGCTTTTTTAGTCTATGATTTACCCCGGATTTGCCAATCGGGACAGACAGCATACTTCCCAGTTCCTTTAAAGATGCCTCCGGATGCTCCAGACGGAGCCAGGCGATTTCAGAAAGGCTCTCCGGCAATGAAGAAAAACCGCCATGTTCCCGGATATAACGAATATCTTCCGCCTGCTTGGCAGCCGCCTCTACGGTCTTGTTGATATTGGCTGTCTCGCAATTTACCTGACGATTGACGGAATTACGCATCTCCTTTACAATACGGACGTTTTCTAACTCCATCAGAGCCTGATGCGCCTCCATCACATTTAACATATCTACGAGCTGCGCGCCTTCTTTGAGATAAACCAAAAAATGATGCTTTCGCCCTGTCACCTTAGAATCAAAACCAAACGAATTGATCAAGTTTCTAAGTTGGAGTGCTTTTGCTTCTGTTTGGGTAACAATTTCATAATGATACCCCTTCTCCGGATCGCTGATGGAACCGGACGCCAGAAAGGCGCCTCGGATAAAGGCTCGTTTACAGCAATAATTTTGTACGATCAAATTACTGACCAGAGATAAGTCCTCTCTGATATCTCCATATTCGTCTAAAAGCTTAGCAGCCTGCAGCACCTTTTTCGCCAGTATTCGATCCTTGACCAGTACCGTATACATAAAATTCTGCCCGCCTCCTCTGCGGACGGAAACCTCTGTCCGAATCGAAAAGGTCTGCTTTAATAAAAGAAAAAATTTTTTTGCCACGGAAATATTTTCTGTATGAATCCAAAGCCGGTAATCGTCGTCCTCTGTAATCTGTATCCGTCCGCACAGCGTAATAATCGCCGTCAGTTCGGCAATCTGACAATGCCTGGCTGTTCCGCACAGCTCACTTAACTCTGCTTTCACCTCTGCTGAAAAAGACACGCCCCTACCCTCCCATATCCTCCTGATAGCCTCCATGTCTTTTAATGTGTACGCACATTTTGATGTGCGAGCGCATTTCAATGCGCGAGTGCATTTTAATGCACTTCATCACGATGTTCTATCCGGCAGCTATAATCTGTCTCGTCCAAAGCTGCCTTTAGAGCGTTGGCTAACGTAACGGAACGGTGATGCCCTCCGGTACAGCCAATCCCAATCACTAATTGGTTTTTGCCTTCCGCAATATAATTTGGAATCAAAAATTCCAGCATATCCATCAATTTACCTAAAAATGTCCCCGCCAGCGGCGAAGCCATTACATAATCATACACCAGCGCGTCGTTTCCCGTCAAGTCTTTTAGCTCTGGAACATAATAAGGGTTCGGTAGAAAACGTACGTCAAAAATCAAATCGGCGTCTGCCGGAATCCCATGTTTAAAGCCAAAAGAAACAACGGTAAGATAAAAATTTTGGTGTCCTTGCCCACGAATAAAAATCCGATCGATCTCTGCCTTTAGCTCCCGGACTAAGAGCCTGCTTGTGTCTATGATATAATCTGCCCGTTTTCTTAAAAAAACAAGCCGATCCCGTTCTAATTCGATCCCTTTGTCAATCCGCATATCGGCTCCTGCCAGCGGATGAAGTCTCCTCGTTTCTTTAAAACGCCGTACCAATGTTTCTGTCGCAGCGTCTAAAAATAAAACCTCCGTCTGATATTCCCGGATTACTTCCAACATCGGCGCAAGCTGTTCCAACGCCTGCCCGCTTCGGATATCAATCCCCAATGCTACTTTCCGAATATCGGAGTCTCCGCCGATGGTCAGCTCCAAGAATTTTTTGATCAACGGCACCGGAAGATTATCCACACAAAAATATCCGGCATCCTCCAGCATTTTCAGCACGGAGCTTTTCCCTGCGCCCGACATCCCTGTCACCAGTACAAACCTCTGTTCGTTCTTCTGTATCTCTTCCATATCCACTACTTCCCTGTATTATTCCAATCCCCACTATCTTCATACCTGGCACATATTACCATTCACCAATGATACGAACCTCCGGTTCCAGCCGTACCCCGGACTGTTCTAAAACCCGCGCCTGCACTTCCCGGATCAGCTCCCACACCTGAGCGGCTGTAGCCGTTCCCCGGTTAATGAGAAATCCGCAATGTTTTTCGGATATCTGGGCATCTCCTATCCGAAATCCTGCCAGCCCTGCCTCCTGAATTAACTTCCCGGCAAAATATCCCTCCGGACGCTTAAACGTACTCCCGGCGCTTGGGTATTCCAACGGCTGCTTTTCCCTTCTCTTCGCGTTAAACTCCCGGATTCGGGTCAAAGCCTCTTCTGGATCGCCTTCTTCCAGCCGTAAAGCCGCGCCTAGGACAATTTCCCCGCTATGCTGCATCCGGCTCGTGCGGTAGCCAAGCTCCAGCTCCGTTGCCGCCACAGTAATCAGTTCGCCGTCCGGGCGAATCAGCAATACTTCTTCCAGACAGCTTGCCAGCTCGCCGCCATATGCTCCGGCGTTCATCATAATTCCTCCGCCCAGCGTACCGGGAATTCCTCCGGCGTATTCAAGACCGGACAGACCGGCTCCCGCCGTACGTACCGCCAGAACAGAGAGCGGAAGACCGGCTCCTGCCCAAACTCTTGTTCCTTTTCTGTAAAAATCATACAAACTCCAGGAGGCGTTCTCCTCGAAAGAAGAGAACCCGGCGCGGTCTGTCTGTTTCTTTCCTTCCAAAGCCATTACAACCCCACGGATACCTTTGTCACTGACCAACAGGTTGCTGCCGTTTCCAATGACCGTTAGAGGCACCTGCTCTCTCTGGCACAGCCGGACAATCCCGGCAGCCTGTCCTGCATTCTGCGGCGTCACATAATAATCCGCCGGACCGCCGATTTGAAAAGTCGTATGCAGCGCCATTGACTCCTGCCTGCTTACTCTATCGGCTCCTGCCTGCGCTTCCAGCTCTTTCTGAAACATAACCGATGCCACTCCTCCTGGACTGATTTGTTTATTTATATTCCAAACTTCCTGCAATAGAACCTTTTAAACGTTTCTTTTTTACTTTCCCAATACCATCTTGGCGCTGCCGTAAATCCCGGCATCATTGCCCAATGTAGCTAACTTAAACGGCTTGCCTTTTACAGCCTTCATACAGATCGGATCGTAATGCTTGCGGATGGCATCCAATAAGATTTCTCCTGCCTTTGATACGCCGCCGCCGATTACAAACACTTCCGGATCGACGATATGAGCCAGATGGGAACAGGCAATCGCTAAGTAACGACCTAGCTGATCCACCATTTTCTGCGCTACGGCATCTCCTTTTTTCGCTGCGTCGCAAATGATCTTTGCCGATAACGGCTCTACGCCGCGCAGGCAAGTCGGCTCGTCATGCGTTGCCAAATACCGTTTTGCCTCTTTTACAATTCCGGTTGCAGACGCATACTGCTCCAAACACCCAGGCTTTCCGCAGTTACACAGATCTTCTTCTTCATAAGATCGGAAGAGCGTCGTGTAGGGAAAGAGTGTGTCAGTACGTGTAGA
>CAJUFW010000235.1 GCA_910585655.1 uncultured Lachnospiraceae bacterium | reverse complement strand
CCGATCTATTCTGCAACCATTGCTTCCCGCGATGTCTGGAATGTGGCTCGTTTTGACCGGGCGTTACCGGCAGGTATCACTTTGACACCAGAAGAAAACACAAGTATTGGTACTATTTATACGGATATCAATACCTTGGTTCAGGAAAATACGATACAGTATATTACTGGTCAGAAATCCTTAGACGATTGGGACTTGTATGTTGAGACCATTCATTCTTATGGGCTGGATAAGGTACTGGCTGTTTATCAGAGCGCGTATGACCGGTATCTTGCAAGATGATTTCCAAAAGTAAATAGGAAAAGAGGCAGTGCCAAGAAACCTGGTTCTGCCTCCTTTGATTTGTTAATTGAGAGCCTTTTCCAAAGCTTCTACTACGATTTCCAGGGCTTTGATCCGTGCGTATTTTTTATCAACGGATTCCAGGATATGCCATGGCGCGTAGGTGGTGCTGGTCTTTTGCAGCATTTCGTCGATTGCAGCTTCGTAGACGTCCCATTTTTCCCGGTTCCGCCAGTCCTCGTCAGTCAGCTTCCATTGCTTTGACGGGGTGTTCTGCCGGTCGGTAAAGCGCTCTAACTGAGTATCTTTGTCGATCTGTACCCAGAATTTTAAAACAACGGCGCCCCAGTTGTGCAGTTCCTGTTCAAATTCGTTCATCTCGTAATAAGCTCTTTGCCAGTCGTTTTCCGAACAGAAGCCTTCCAGGCGTTCTACCATAACACGACCGTACCAGCTTCGGTCAAAAATAGCGATGTGACCATCTTTTGGAAGCTTTGTCCAGAAACGCCACAGATAGTGACGGGCTTTTTCGTATGGTTCCGGGCTGGCGATTGGGTGAACCTCAAAGCCGCGAGGATCGAGCGCTCCGGTCAGCCGCTTGATATTGCCGCCCTTTCCGGCAGCGTCCCAGCCTTCGTAGACGATGACGACAGGCACTCGTTTACGGTAGAGGCGGTTGTGTAACATTCCAAGTTTTTCCTGAAGCTGTTTTAACCGCGTCTTATACTCCTCCTCCGTCAAGGTCTTATCAGCGAGAGATACTTCGGCAAGTTTTGGCATTTTGATAAGTGGGAAAGCATTTTGCAGCAGCGGCACCGCCAGACTTTCGTTGTGAAGAGCCGTATCAATACCAGTGCAGAGAAATTCCATAACCTGCAGTTCGGCTAGCTTTTTGGACTTGGCGTCGATGATGTACCATGGCGCACTTGAAGCGTTGGTATCGTCCAGGTATTTGTCAAAAACTTCCAGGCAGCGATCGTAATGATGATTTTGCCATTCGTCTCCCTTGCTTACTCTCCAGGCAGTGTCTTTGGCGTCCTTTAATCCGTTGATACGTGCCGCCTGCTCCTTTTTACTGATATGGAAGAAAAACTTCAGCACAAGATAACCGTTATCCGTAAGCTGACGCTCAAAACGTCGGATGCTGTCAATTCTCTGTACATATTGATCGTTGTCTAACGTTCCGTCCAGACGTTCTTTCGTGACCTCTTCCATCCAGCCGGAATCCAGGAACGTAAACTTTCCTGCTTCCGGGATTTTCTCGAAATACCGCGCTAAAAACGGCTTCCGGCGTTCCTCTTCGGTAGGAGTAGCCGTAGAAAACACCTTGAAGAAACGAGGATCGATACGACGAATGATCTGACCGATGGTACTGCCCTTTCCGGCGGCGCCCCAGCCTTCAATCAAAACAAGGACAGGAAGCTTCTTTTCTTTTAAAAGCATCTGCTGCGCTTCCAGCTTTTCCTGGGCAGCCTTTAGGCGAGCCTTTACCTCTTCTTTTTCCGGGCGTTGTGGTTTTACCCAATTTTTTAACATAGTGTTCACCTCGAAGCATGTTATTTCCGTTAAGACAGCCGACGTTGTTGCGGCTGCCTGTTAGATACTTTTATTGTAGCATTTTTCTGGAAAAAAAGCCAGAATTTCCTTGTGATTTTTTGTATTTTTTGAATATCACTTCCGGCGTATCAGTCCTATTCCAATCAGGGCGACTATGGCTTCCGTCAATGGCAGAGTCAGCCAGACGCCGTTTATGCCGGCGAGAGCCGACAGGAGGAACGCAAGAGGGAGGACAAGCAGCAGCCCGCGAAGCAGAGAAATAACCTGGGCAGGAAGCGCCTTCATCGTAGAAGTAAAAAAAGTAGCCAGTAAAATATTAAAGCCGGCAAAAGGAATGGAGATAAAATACAGTCTTAGACCCAGGACAGCGATTTCTTGAAGGATTGTATTTTGTTCGCTGTTAAAAATATGGGTAATCGGGTCGGCAAGGAGGAAAATTCCGCTATAAATAACAGCGGAAACAAAAAGGACGGTAAGGAGCGCATAACGGAAAATCTGCTGCAAGGCATTTGACGGAATGTTAGGGGTCATGGTCTGCCCGTATGCCTGACTGGTCAGAGGCTGCATCCCTTGAGCGATTCCGTTATAGATGGAATTGACGACAAGGGAGAGATTGGCAATAACGCCATAGGCGGCTACTCCGATATTTCCCTGTAAAGACAGAATAAGGAAATTAAATACAATCATGACAACTCCTGCGGCAACTTCGGAAACCAGGAAGGGAATGCCTAAAGAGAGGATCTGCGCAGTCAGGGAAAGCCAGGAAAAAGAAGTTTTGCCGGAGCCTTGCCCGGTAAAAAGTTTGTTTGGCGTTAGGGCAGCACTGTTTTTTCCGGAAATCCAGTGAACGGACAGGACCGCCATACTGAGCAAAGGGGCAAAGCCGGTAGCCAGGACAGCCCCGAAAATCCCTAAATGAAGCAGAAAGAGAAAGACATAATCCAGTACGATGTTGGAGAAGCTGCCAAGCAGCATACCAAACATAGCCAGCCGCGGGTTGCCGTCGTTTCTTATAAAGCAAATCAGGACTTCATTGAGCAGGAACGCCGGAGAAAACAGCAAAATCACCTGAAGATAAATCCTGGTCATAGAAAAAATTTCTTCATTGGCGCCAAGCAGCGCTGTAATGCTTCCGGAGCAAAAGATACCAAGGAGGACAAAGAGGACGGCGAATACGATCAGCATATACAATGTATGAAGAAAAACAGCCCTGGTTTCGTGGAGATGGGAAGAACCCTGTCCTTGCAGGACGGAATAACGTGTGGCGCCGCCCATTCCCAGCATGAGCCCGCAGCCGTGGATAAAACTATAGACCGGAATAGCCAGATTCAGCGCTGCCAGCCCGTTTGCCCCCAGGCTTTTGGAAATAAAAAAGGTGTCTGCCAGGATGTAGCAGGATAGTCCGACCATACCAAGGACGTTTAACATGGCGTAGTGAAGAAATTTTTTGCAGAGAGAGTGCTGTTGTCTCATATACGATACCTCCAACTTTTTACACAAAATAAAAAATGTCAGCCCTTCCTATCTTCTAAAGAATCTGTGATTCTTTGCGACCTAACGATAGAAAGTCTGACACCTTCTCCTTACCCGGTGGCAAGGAGCGCTGTAGGCAGTGTAGCATAGAAGAGAAAAAAGTGCAAGGAAAATTTTCTGAAACGAAAAATTCCCTTGACAAATCCGGCAAATCTGATTAGACTATGAACTACACAAGGACACGGTAATCATGGCGTGTCCGTTATAAATAAAAGGCTGAGAAAAGAAGAGTAAGCAGGTCAAAAGTTGACAGAGAGTCCGTGTGGGTGGAAGCGGATAACAGAAGACTGCCGAAGATGGTCTTGGAGCTTCGTACCGATGGCATATCAGATGCTTTAGGCTACGACGGGTACGCCCGTTATCGTGTCAGGCTGTGTGTCTTAGAAGAACGGTTCTGTTTTTTAGCAGGACGGCAGACGTTTGGGCGGACAGCAGCTACAGAGGTGCGTTTCGTGAGGAACGTGTGAATTAAAGTGGTATCACGGGGCTTTCCCGTCTTTAAGGCGACTATAGAGGCGTCTTTTAGACAGGGGAAGTTTTTTTGTATGATAGGAAAGTTCTCCGAACTTCCCTATCATACAAAAAGCCCTCCGGG
>CAJUFW010000234.1 GCA_910585655.1 uncultured Lachnospiraceae bacterium | reverse complement strand
CGCACAGTAATAAGCCTCATACTGTCCAAACACACTGCCAAACTTTCCCTCCTCCTTGCATCTGGCAACCTCCAGAGCGCTATAGCTTTGCCCCTCCTGGCAGTACACAAGATTGCTTGTAGAATCCATCAAAAGCCACTGTCCCTCTACAAAGCCTTCATTTAGGATATGTCCGTCCGTATCGCTGAAAGTATACACAATCCGCGTAGGAATTTTTAACGCCTGCGCCAGCGCACAAAAAACACGTGCTACCTCCGCACACCAATCCGTTCCTTTGGCAATCAGCATTTCCTCCGATCCGCCCCAGAAAAAATGATCCGGGGAAGGGTAGGCTTTCTCATTTGCTTCATGCGCCATTGGAAACTGAACTTCCATTTGGGATGTAAAAGCGGCTAGCTTATGTATTTTTTCTTTCTCGTCCCATTCTTCATGGACGATAGAATGAGCTATAAAGCTTAAAATTTTCCGCTGTGTTATATATTCTTCAAAACGATATTGGGTGACATCTGGCTTCCGGTATAGGAAGGAAGCGTTAGACTCCTCCAGGATCACCGCGTTGTCCTGCAATACAGCATCTACGGTGTTTTTTCCGTAAATTCGGTTTCCCATCATGGTGTCCAGCGTATCGCTGATTCCATAAAATCCGGTTTTCATAAACTTCCCCCTCGGCTTTGGTTACGTATTTCCTGTAGCTTTAAGTCCCTTTTGAAAACACAAGGCAACTGCAGAATTGTTTCGGATAATTAAATTTACCATAAATCTTTTTTTATGTCTATTCTTTTTTTCTATGTCTATCTTTTTTTCAAGCTTTTACAACCTATTATCCATCATTTTCATGCCGTTCTACCAGCTCCAATAAGTTTTGATAACTTTGCAGCCGTTTCATATCCATTTCCTCTGCATCAAATTCAAAACCAAAAAACTCCTCAATCTCAATAAGCAGTTCTACCATTAACAAGGAATCAAATCCCAAATCTTCCTTCAGGTTACAATCCTCCTCTTGTAACAGCCTCTCCTTTTCCTCTTCTGTCAAATCCATCCTGCACAATTCCTTTAAAATCTCTTTTACCTGTTCTTCCATATTTTCCGCCCTTTCCTAAACTCTCTCCTGTTTTACCGGAAAACCCTGCAGCAATCAATTACATTCTGACCTGTTATAAAATCTTCCCGGCAGAAATGTCCCACCGCAAGATCTTCCCGGTACTGGTTTTTTCTATCTGTTCTACAAACTCCATTCTAACCGGAATTTTATAATCCTCTAAATACTCCCGGCAATACGTAATCAACTGTGCTGCCGTGATATCCGCGCCTTCCTCCCTCACCAGCCTTGCTACTGGAACCTCTCCCAACACCTCATGCTTCTCCCCTGACACTATTGCTTCCCGGATAGCAGGATGAGAACCAAGCACTTCTTCGATTTCCTCTGGGTAAAGATTGATGCCGCCGGAAATTAACATGTTTTTCTTCCGCCCTTTGATATACAAATATCCTTCCGTATCAAAGGCTCCCCAATCCCCGGTATGCAACCAGCCTTCCCGGATGCACTTTAACGTTTCTTTTGGATTTTTATAGTATCCTGGCATGACACAATCGCTCCGGGTAAGGATCTCCCCGATTTCTCCCGCCGATGCCTCGCTTCCATCCTCTTTTACCACTTTCACCGCAATCCCAGGTAACGGACGGCCTACCGAACCAAGCTTTGCCAATGCCTGCTCTGGCAGAAGCTGTGTGATTCTCGGCGACGCCTCTGTCTGTCCATAAGTATGGACAAATTTCACCTGTGGGAACTTCTCCAAAACCAACCTCAGCTTTTCCTCTGGCAGAAAACCTCCTCCCATAAACAAATACCGCAGGGAATGGATATCATACCGTTCCGCCCGGATCCTGCATAAAAGATGCAAGGTAGAAGGAACAAAGTTTGCATTGGTACAGCGATAGGTTTCTATCTGATGTAATACCTGATATGGATTATAATCCCCTTGATACAGCACGATCGAGCCGCCCAGATAAAAATGAGTCAAAAGCTGTGCTATCAGGGCATAGCAAAAATGAAACGGCAGGGTAATCAGCGTCCGTTCTGTCTGATCTATATCCAGTTCTGCAATCGAAGCCCGGATATTTGATAGGATATTCCGGTGTGTCAGCATCACCCGCTTTGGCTCCGACGTCGTACCAGAGGTATGCAGGAGCAATGCTACGTCGTCCTCTCCTCCTGCTACGATGATTTGCGGATATCTTTCTTCCCCATCTTTTTCATACTTCCCTGTCATTTCCAGATGTCCGGTATCTACACAATATACTATTACGCCGAAATCCATTTCTTTTAGAAATTCCCTGACCCGCCCCAAACAGTCTTCTTCTGTTACGATCAGGCTGATATCACAATAGTCCACCGTACTGGAAAACTGTCTCTGCTTACAGGCTCCATCTATCGGGACTACGATACCTCCCATCCGGTTGACGGCAAAAAAAGCAGCTATGTATGGAATTCCTTTTGGCAAGTAAAACAAAACCGTTCTTCCTTTTATGGAGAAGTCTTCTTTCTGGAAGAACTGGATAATCCGATCCGACTCCTGACACAACTCTGCATAAGAAAGCCGCGTCTCTCCTTCGTAAACCGCAATCTTCGTATTTCGCCTATGCTGTTCTAAGATATCCTCTATCCGCCTTATATCAGATACTCGTCCTTCCATGAAATTTCCTCCAAAAGCTTCTCTCTCTCGTCTGCCACAAACCAAACTTCAGGTTCCTCCTGATACCGATAAGCCCTTCTGGCAGGAGGATCGATAATTCGCTTTAAATATGCTTTATCCCCCGGCTCCAGTTCCTTCATCAGCCAGGAAAATCCCTCCAGATCGCCAACCGATGGATAAATCTTTCTTAGCAAATCAAAGCAATAGTAGCATTGTGCTTCCAGACCGTAAAGGCGCATCCGTTCTAATAGCTGCTGATAGGAAAAATCGGTATCATAATGATGGAACAGCAAATTCATATCACTGTATTTATATAACATGATATCCTTTTGTCTATGAAAGTAATCAAAAATAACTGCTTCCTTAAATTGATGGCAGCATAAATGGATTAAGAAATCGTATTCGTCCAACGTATAAAAACTGTCTTCACCATACGCTACTTCCTTCATCTGGGACAACATATGATCCAATACCAAATCTGTTTTCGGCGGCTTATAATCAATAGAAAAATTGATATCAATACTCAAAAGATGCCCTTCCTGCAGCTTGACATATGGTACAGTTTCCCCATAGTTTAACTTAGACATTACAATCTGCTTTCTGGTAGCTGGAATCAGTTGTCCTTCCGGGCTAACATACCCTTGTACAAATCCATGTTCCTTAAAAAGCCGATCAACCTTCCCTACCTCTTTCCCATGAATTAACATATCAATATCATTGGAAGTCCGGTTGCCCTTTTTATATAATTTTGTCGTCAAATAAGCTCCTTTTAATAGTGCATAAGAAAAATCTGCCTGTTTTAATACCTGACAGAGATAAGACATATTTTTCAAAAACATCTCGGTTTTCCTCATGGAAGCATTTGCTAATTCCTCCATTTCCGTTCGTTCTTTTTCTGCCAGACGATATTGTTCTGTTCCAAAGATATTAGCAGCAGCAATCCCGCCGATCCGATTCCATTTTATTTTTTCCAACAATTCGCTGTCTATTGTCACTGTGACTTCCGGAATTTTATGCTGGCAGCAATCTGACAAATTAAATAATGTTTTTGCATCTACCACTTTATTTTATGCCTCCTTTGCTTTCCCCTGCTCTAAATATGCCAACACGTCACGTACCCCATCTAAAACCTTATCACTTAGCTTTCCGGTATAAGAACATTTTAAGCAAACTGTACAAATCCTTGAGCATACTTCCCCTAATGTGGCAAAGCGTTCTCCCAATTCCTTTCCTTCTTCTCCATAAAAATCAGCCATATTGGCAAAGTAAATTCCCCTTTGCATAA
>CAJUFW010000233.1 GCA_910585655.1 uncultured Lachnospiraceae bacterium | reverse complement strand
CGGCATCTGCCTTTTCTGAACATCAAACACCAACCCTGTTTCGCAATCACCTACTTTATTATAAAAGATCCGCCCATTTTCCGGTATGTATAAACAGGACATTTTTACTTCTGTTTGCTGGTGCATTATGACGAACTTTCCTTTCTCTCTTTTCATTTTTGTTAAAGCAGTATATAATAAAGGCAATCAAAACGTAGGAAAGGATGGCATCGGATGATCAAATTCGTCATTTGCGAAGATGAACCTAGCTGTTTGACTTGGATACAGACGGCTGTTACTGACTGGGGCGTACAGCGAAATGAAACGCTTCAGCTTTTTTGCTACGCCTCTGCCGAGGAACTGTTATTTAAGTCGGAAGAATGGCTGGAAGCGGATGGTCTGATACTAGATATTGAGTTAAAGCAGATGAACGGCATGGAACTGGCTCGTCATATCCGTCAGCAAGACGCCCATATCTCTATCCTTTTTGCAACCGGTTATGAGCAGTTTGTATTTGAAGGCTATGAGGTGGGAGCAGTTTCCTATCTGATGAAGCCCATCCAGCCGGGCAAGCTCTACGCCGCCTTGGATCGTATCCGCGCCGAATCCGAAAAGCGTCAGGATGTTTTGCTGACGAACACAGGAGAAGAAAACACCCGCCTATATCTGGACGATATTTTTGCTATCGAGAGCAGCGGACACTATTCCCTTCTGCATACCCGTTCCGGTACAATTGAAGCCCGACGCAGCCTGGGAAGTTTTCAGGAGGAATTAGCGAAGAAACCGTTTTGCTCCCCGCACCGTTCTTATTTGGTACATATCGGGCATATCAGCCGGATTTTAAAAAAGTCTCTGTTTTTAGATAACGGAATGGAACTTCCCATTGCCCGCGGAAAATGGGAGGAAACCAATCAAGCCTATCTGCGTTATTACCGGAACCGGATGTAGAATCTGAAAACGTTTTAGAACGTCTTAGCACGCTTTAGAACGTCTTAGAATGTCAGGAGCATAGAAAATATGGACGCTATTTTTATCCCGCTTATTATCAGCCTGTTATTTCTTCTTTATTTTTACTATTTGTTTGCCTGCGGCAAGCTTTACGAAGGTCGAACTAAAAATCTGGTATTTCTTTTTCTGGCTGTTTTTTTGCTGGGAATCAGCCTGCCCTTCCGTCTGCTGCTTCTTGGCACCGCCGCGCTCCTGCTGCTTTCCTTCCTGTTTTTCCTTTTTTATTCCAGGCTTTTGGTACGAGAATTCTGGTGGCGGCTCCTGCTCCCGGATGCTTTTCTGTTTGGCGGAATCTACTGCCTCTGCTACCAGACAGAACGCAACGCTGTCTCTCTTCTTATTTTAAACGGGATGTTATTTTTGATTTTTGCTATTCTCTCCTACCTGCGTGGCTATCTTCGGAACAGCAATTTGATTCTGACAGCGCTGTTATTAGGCGCCCTGTCGGGAGCCGGCTTTTTTCCGTCCTGGTTTCCCTTACCGGAAACCGCTGCTGCCTCCTTTTCCACCTTATGGAGCTTCCTGCTCCTCTTCCTCTCGCTTTTGGTTTTCCTACTGCTGGAGGGCAATCTGCAATACTATGAATCTGGCTACCGCAAAACGACAAAGACTATGCAGGAGGAAATGATGCAGCATCAATTTGGCGAACTGCGTGACATTTATCTGAATATGCGGGGCTGGCGGCACGATTACCACAACCATATCCAGGTATTAAAGGCGCAGCTTGACAGCAACCAGATCCGCGAAGCCAGAAGCTATCTAAATCAAATCGAGCATGAGTTAGACAAAGTAGATACCTTTGTCAAATCCGGCAATATGATGGCAGACGCTATTTTAAACAGCAAGCTTACCCTTGCCATGCAAAGGGACATTCAGGTGACATGCGAAGCCTATCTTCCCAATGAACTGTTCCTTCCGGACGCCGAACTTTGTACGCTGTTGGGAAATATTCTTGATAATGCTATCGAAGGCTGCGAGCGTGTCCCCACGGAAAAACGCTTCCTGCGGATTTATCTGGCAATGGTAAAAGAGCAATTTTATCTTTCGGTACAAAATTCCTCCGAGGAATCAGGCAGTCTGACAGGGCAGCTTTTTCAAAACCAGAAGCAATATATTTCCACCAAACGCGGCAACCACGGACTGGGACTGAAACGGGTAGCTGCGGTCGCGGAACGCTTCCACGGCTATTTGAATCTCAGCCGGGAAGAAGGTGTATTTGGAACAGAAGTGACGATTCCAAAACCATAAAAGAAACATTTCAGGAAAAATAATGACATTTCGTGCAAAAAGCAGCCAGACGGCTGCTTTTCCTGTTATATTTCCTAACGTATTGATTCTACATAGCAAGAAAGGTGGTCTTTATGAAAACAAAACAAGCGTCCTATTCTATCCTCAGTAACTACCGCTGGGGGATCCAACAGTACAACAAATTTTTAGGCAGCCGCTACCATCTGACGGATCTGATGTGCATTTTTTTCGGTGTACTTCTGCCTTTTGCCGAAATGGCATTTCCCAGCTTTGCGGTGGGGCTGCTGCAACAGGGTTTAAAAAATCAAACCGCTACCATCATTCTTTCCATCCTTTTTTATGCCCTGTTATTGAAGCTGGCAAATATCTACTATCAATGCCTGAACAACTGGCAGCATATGAATTATTTTATGGCGCGGATTGATATTGCTACTCCCCTTTATCGCCACATGATGCACATGGATTACGAAAAACTGGAAAGCAAAAAGGGACAGTCGCATCTGCAAGCCGCCATGGAATGTATTTACTCTGGAAACGACTATGGGATTGAATGTTTTTTAGTAAGCTTCCCGCTCATCGTCATGAACCTGTTTGGTTTTTTGATTTATTCTTTCCTGGTTATCCGTATCAGTCTATGGGTATTTCTCTACATGCTGATCAGTACCATTTTTTTAGCGCTGCTTAGCACCCGCTCTCTCAATTACCAAATCAAAAATATGTCGTCAGAAAATGCCCGTTATTTTCGTCGGAAAAAGGCAATGGATGAGACATTTGAGCAAACTGCCCGCAACGATATGATTCTTTATCAGGCAAAGGATTGGCTGATTGACAAGCTGCATCATATCTGTGAAGAATTTTTACTTTATTTTAATAGAACCTTTGGGTTTGAGCGAACCTTTGAGTTTAGCACTGCCTTACTTACCTTGGTTCGAGATGTGGTCGTATATCTTTTGCTGATTCGCCAAGTCGCCGAAGGAAAGCTTACTGTCAGCCAGCTTTTGCTTTTTACGGGAACTATCGCAGGCTACAGTGTCTGGGTACAGCAGCTTACGCAACATCTCCAACAAGTTACGATGCAGAATCCTACTATGACAAATTTTCGGAATTTTCTGGACTATGGCAGGCTGGAGGATCTTCCGGAGCCGCAAACTTTTACCAGGCAAAAGGGACAGCCGCATGAAATTCGTTTGGAGGACGTCTGCTACCGCTACGAAGACAGCAAAGACGACGTGCTTTCTCACATTACCTTAACGATTCATCCTGGTGAAAAGCTCGCTCTGGTCGGCGCAAACGGAGCCGGAAAATCCACGCTCGTCAAATTGGTTTTAGGGTTATATGAGCCTACGCAGGGGCATATTTACCTGGACGGAATAGATATCCGCCAAATCCCGCGGGAACGCTATTATGAAGAAATCGCTGCCGTTTTTCAGGAATCTCGTATTTTTTCCTGTTCCGTCGCACAAAACGTCAGTTGTCAAAAAAAGCCGGAGCGGCTGCTTGTAGAAGACTGTTTAAGCAAAGCCGGACTGTTTGAAAAAATCGCCTCTCTTCCTCAGGGAATCGACACCATGCTTACCAGACAGCTTTCACCGGAGGGAACAGATTTGTCCGGCGGGGAAATACAAAAGCTGATGTTGGCAAGAGCTATTTACCAAAATTCCCCTATTTTAGTCTTGGACGAACCGACTGCCGCCCTGGATCCGATCGCAGAAAGCCAGATGTACGAGGCTTACCAGGAATTTTGAGATCGGAAGAGCGTCGTGTAGGG
>CAJUFW010000232.1 GCA_910585655.1 uncultured Lachnospiraceae bacterium | reverse complement strand
TATAATAATCGGTGACATGCTCTGTCTGCATCCGATATTTTTCCTTTGCCTGCTTATGGAACGGAATCATTACCCTGGCGTCTACATCCAGCTTATTGAGAGCCTGAGGCAACGTTCCCAGCACGTCTGCCAATCCACCTGTTTTGGCAAACGGAACACACTCCGAACCAATCATCAGTACCCTTAATTTTTCTACGGTCTTCTGAGTTTTTGGATTTGTTTTCATTTCCGTCCCCCCTTCCACTGCTGTCCCACTCTCTGCTGCAGTTTCCTGGATATTCCTCTGGGTTGCGGTCTTTTCTAAAGTCATGTTCTCTGCTTCTGGTTCTATGACGGTACGATCCTCCGGCTTTTCGGCAGGGGCGTCCACCTTTTTGGTCTTTTTCTTCCTGCTGCCGTTCTTCTCTGCCTGTTCCGTCTTGTCTGCTGCTGTTTTTGTCTGCCTGGTAGCTTTTTCTCCCTTTGGCTTCACGCTTCTTTTTGACTTCTTCGCCGCAGCTTCTTCCTTTGGTGCTGCCGCAGTCTCCACCTTGCTGACGACGGATTCCTGCGGAGTAGCTTCTTCTTTTACCTGGTCAACTGCCTCCGACTTTGCTTCCTCTGCCGGCACCGGTTTCTCTTCTGTTTTTTTCGGTCTGCCTCGTCGCTTTGGCTTTGCTTTCTCTGGAGTGGTTTCTTCTATTGTTTCGTTTGTTCCTGCCATTAAGCAATCGCTCCCTTCGGTATAATAAACGGGTATTGTTCATTTCCTGCCAGAACGGAGCCTGGACGAATGCTTACATTCTTATCCAAAATCACCTTATTCAATGAAGCATTCTCATAAATCTGGCTATCCTGCATAATAATACAATTTTTCAGGGTAACGCCCGGAGCCACATAAACGCCACGGAACAATACGGAATTTTCTACCTTTCCTTCAATCCTGCAACCGCTGGCGATCAGGCTGTTGTGTACCTCTGCGTTACTGCCATACTTCGCAGGAGCCTCGTCTTTTGTCTTTGTATAGATGCTGTTGGACTGATAGAACAGATCCTTTTGTACCTCTGGAAGCAGCATATCCATATTCGCTTTATAGTAGCCTGCCACACAGTCAATCTTGGATACATACCCGGTATACTCATATCCGTATACATGCAGCCGGTGGATGTTTTCCAATATCACATCTTGGATCAGATTGTGCTTATTTCTAGCTACTGCGTTATCTAACAGATATTTTAACAAATCCTTTTTGATCAGCATACACTCTAAACCGATTAAGCCCGGCTCATCCCGGCTGGTGCAAAAATGTGCGTTTCTGACGCGCTCGTTCTCGTCCATCTCCATGGAGAGATTGCTGAAGTTGGAAACACAGCGGCTTGAGCCTGCGCTTCTCTTACAATAAAGAATCGTAATATCGGCATTCCGCTTTATATGCTTTTCAAACATTTCGTTATAAGTATCATTGTAAATCAGGGAAGAAGCAGAATACAGACAATATTCCTGCGGAACCTTCCGCAAATATGCCCCCGCTCCTGCTAAGGAATCCAACATTCCTTCATGTACTACACTGTTTTCTACCGTATCATACGGAGGCAGGATAAACAGACCGTCTCTTTTACGGCTCAAATCCCAATCCTTCCCGGAATCCAAGTGATCCATCAGGGACTGGTAATTTCTCTTAGTGATAATACCGATGTTGCGGATATTGGAATTGACCATATTGCTCAGAACAAAGTCCAGTACGCGGTATCTTCCTGCAATCGGCAGAGCAGCCACATTACGCTTGTTAATCAGCTCTCCGAGTCTTAAATTCTCTTCACCGGCATAGATAAGGCCGAATACATCTCTTTGCATAATTTGTGTCCTCCGTTAGTCTATTTTCTGATCCGGCGCTACCATAGCGCCCTCTTCGATGGTTGCACCCTTGCCTACTACTGTTCCCGATCCGATCACGGTGATTTTACCCTCCTGACCGCCGATTACAGCATTGTCCCATACCCGGATATCTCCGTCTAAGACAGCCTTGTATACTTCACAGTTTTCCCCGATAATGGTATTGGACATAATGATGGAATCTTTGATCTTTGTACCCTTGCCGATCCGTACTCCATCATGCAGGACACAATGCTCTACTTCGCCCTCAATCACGCAGCCATCGGATACGATGCTGTTATGCACTACACCTGTATCCGAAATAAAGTGCGCCGGATTCGTATAGTTCCTGGTATAGATACGCATATCGTCGTCATCCAGGTTTAATGCCGGTTCCTCGGCAAGCAGCTCCATATTGGCTTCCCAAAGGCTGTCAATCGTCCCCACATCTCTCCAATATCCTTCAAACAGATAAGCAAACATCCTCTCTCCGTTCTCCAACATCTTTGGAATGATATTCTTGCCGAAATCCTTTTCGGAATTCTCGTCGTTGGCATCGGCAATCAAATAATCCCTCATCTTTGCCCAGGAAAAGATATAAATACCCATCGAAGCGGTATTGCTCTTTGGATTCTTTGGCTTCTCCTCAAACTCTACAATCCGTTTTTCGGAATCCGTATTCATAATACCAAAGCGAGACGCTTCCTCCATCGGTACTTCAATAACGGCAATCGTCGCATCCGCATCGTTCTCCTGATGATAACGGAGCATATCGTTATAATCCATCTTGTAAATATGGTCGCCTGACAGCACCAGCACATGATCCGGGTTGTAACGGTCGATAAAGTTGATATTCTGATAGATTGCATTTGCCGTACCAGCGTACCATTCGCCCTTCTTTCCCTTTACATACGGCGGTAGCACATATGCCCCGCTGTTCATGCCATCCAAATCCCACGGCGCTCCGTTTCCGATATAAGCGTTTAACTCCAACGGCTCATACTGTGTTAAAACGCCTACCGTATCAATACCGGAATTGGTACAGTTAGAGAGAGGAAAATCAATAATCCGGTATTTTCCTCCAAACTCTACTGCCGGCTTTGCCCGCTTCTGTGTCAGTGCATACAGGCGGCTGCCCTGACCTCCGGCCAGCAACATTGCAACACATTTTTTCTTCCCTACCATGTTTTTGTCCTCCTGATTTTGTTCATTTCTGGTCTATTTTATTTCTTTTTCTCGTAGAAGAGGTCTCTGCCTCTTCATAGAGAAAATAAATAACGCTTAACGGTGGTATGTCTACTTCTGCAATATAATCCCGATCGGTCTCACCAAACTTCCGATCCGTTTTCTTTCTCTTGCGTATCTTTTTTTTGCGGTTCTTTCTTCCGGCTCCGCTAAATTCCGCCTGGTCGCTGGAAAAAATCTCGGTCAGACTGCCCGGTCCCGGCGCCTGAAGCTGGTATTTTATCCGCTCTACCGGCGTAAAGTTAAAGACACAAACGATCTGTTCTTTTCTCTTTTTCGACCGTCTGACAAACGCAAACACACTATATTCTTCGTCCTCTACGTTCATCCACTCAAAGCCGTCCCAGGAATCCTCAATCTGGTAAAAAGCGGGATGTTCGCGGTAAAACCGATTCAACCCTGCCATAAAGTTCTTGACACCGCGGTGGCTGTCGTATTCCTCCGGCAAATTCCAGTCTAACTCCTTTTTGTAATCCCATTCGATAAACTGCGCAAACTCGTCACCCATAAACAAAAGCTTTTTACCCGGATGGGCAAACATATAGCCATACAGCGTCTTTAATGTAGAAAACTTCTGCTCATAATCCCCACAGATTTTATTGACCATGGAAGCTTTTCCATGTACCACTTCATCATGGGAATACGGCAGGATATAATTCTCACTGAACGCATATTCCATAGAAAAGGTCATCGCACTGTGATGGAACTTTCGGTGAATCGGATCTAATCCGATATAATACAGGGTATCGTGCATATACCCCATATTCCATTTATAGGAAAATCCAAGCCCATCCTCCTCGATCGGATGTGTCACCCGCGGATAAGCCGTAGATTCTTCTGCTATGGTAATAAAGCCTGGGAACGTCTCATGCAAAGCCTGGTTTAAATTCCGCATAAACTCCACGGCTTCAAAATTGATGTTGTGTCCTTCCTCGTTCGGCAC
>CAJUFW010000231.1 GCA_910585655.1 uncultured Lachnospiraceae bacterium | reverse complement strand
GTATTGTCCCCATACATCACCTACCAGCAGTCTCCAACGGTATTTCGCCGGTGTCTGAAAGGTTCCCAAAGGGGTATAATCGCTTGGCGAACACAACATTGCCTTAACTGGAACGGTATACTTTCCCTGGGCATCCTTTTCATAAATCGTGATCGTACATGTCTGCCGATTTACTTTAATACAATATGGATTGGAAGCAGCGGAGACTTCTCTTATTGGAAGCCCAGCAAAAAAAATGGTTAATAGAAGCAGAAGACTGACTATTCTTTTCATAAATAAAACCCTTTCGTTTCCTGTAGGCAGAAGCCTATTATCTTTAAGCAAATCTGCTTTGATTATAATACTATGCTTATTCTATGTCAAATAGAACTACACTGACAAACTTTCCTATGATGTAAGAAAAGAATATCATGTTTACCATCTTTGCACTTGATAATTTGCAGAAAAAGGAGCCATACGTGTTCTCTTCGTATAGCTCCTCTTTGCTTCATTTTTTTATCTGAATATACTATCCCAACAATTTTTCTATAGAAGCCAGCTTTACACAAAGAACAAATATCTTCGTAGCTTCTACCATTTCCTCCGGCGTTGGGAAAGACGGAGCGATACGGATATTGGAATCTTCCGGATCGTTTCCGTACGGATAAGTAGCTCCCGCGTCTGTCAGCACCACGCCCAGCTCCTTGCATTTTGTGACAATCGCCTTTGCACAGCCTGGCATTGCGTCAAAGGAAATAAAATAGCCGCCTCTTGGCTTTGTCCAACTTCCAATCCCCAGTCCGCTAAGTTCTGCCTGCAGGATGTCCAACACTGCTTCAAATTTCGGTCTCATCAGATCGGCATGCTTTTTCATATGCGCCTGTAAACCGTCGATGTTTTTGAAAAACCGAACATGGCGGAGCTGGTTGATTTTATCGTGACCGATAATTTGTGTTGTCATAAACTTCTTAATATAGTTCATGTTTTCCAGAGAAGTAGCGATAGCCGATACTCCGGAACCTGGAAAGCTTACCTTAGAAGTAGAGGCAAACACATATACCATATCAGGGTTTCCAGCCTTCTCACATTCCTCTAAAATATTTAAAATCTTGTCCTGCTTATCCTCATACAAATGATGAATACAGTAGGCATTATCCCAATAAATCCGGAAATCCTCTGCCTTTGGCTTTAAATTGGCAAATCGCCGCACTACTTCGTCGGAATAGGTAATCCCGGTCGGATTGGAATATTTTGGAACGCACCAGATTCCCTTTACAGCCTCATCTTCCTTGACATACTGCTCCACCAAATCCATATCCGGTCCATCTTCACCCAACGGAATATTGACCATCTCAATCCCGAACAGCTCTGTAATCTTAAAATGCCTGTCATACCCCGGAACCGGGCATAAAAACTTTACCTTCTCCAACTTGCACCAAGGCGTCGAACCATTTACTCCCATCAGCATAGAACGCATTACCGTATCATACATAATATTCAGGCTGGAATTACCGCATATGATAACATTGTCCTTTTTGACTTCCATCATATCCGCCAGCAAATAACGACATTCCCCAATTCCGTCCCAGTCTCCATAATTTCTCGTATCATTTCCCAACAGCGTATTCATATCCGACTCGCCGTTGATCACATCCAACATCGGCATCGAAATCGCTAGCTGCGATGCTCCTGGCTTTCCTCTTGCCATATTTAGGGAAAGCCCCTTTGCTTCTTCCTCCTGAAACTGTTTCTCCAAAGCTTCCTTTAGGGAGAGTAGCTCTTCTCGATTCATTTCTGCATAGGTCTTCATTCTTATAACCCCCTTATACCAATCAACTATATCCATTTATCGTTATCTTTTCTATTTTACCAAAAAAGACGATAGGAGGCAATAAAAATTTTTATCCTAATGCAGAGAATCCTCATGATATACAATCGTTGCCTGACCATAGACTGCCGAAAAAGCCGGCTTGCCAAAATCCCGCATCGTAAACGGTTCGCCCTTGACCTCCCCGGTCAGCAGCTTTTTGCAAAGCGTAATCATATCCTTTACTCTCTGGATATCATTCGGCACATACCGATCTCCAAACGGGAAGTAGCCGCCTGCCTGTTTGTTGTGACCGCCGTACATGCAGATATCTGTATATTCCGGCGCCGAAATCCGCTCCAAGAAATGCTCTAAATTCGCCTGATACTCCGAAAGACCGGTAGCTCCCGGCACCTGCATCCAAACACCCAGAGCATCTCCAGTCAGCATCACATTCCGCTTCCGGTCTAAAAAAGCCACGCTTCCAGGTGTATGCCCGCCGATATCAAAAACCTCCACCTCATAGCCACCGCCTAAGTCAATGATATCTCCGTCCTTTATCGGCATCAGCTCGCACCCTGAAAAATCTTTTCCTTTCAAACCTGCTGCCAAATCTTCCCGTTCAAACATTGCCAAATCCTTTTCATTCATATAATAACGGTCAAATTTGTCCAGATGATACATATGGTCAAAATGATTGTGCGTAACTGCCAGCTCAAACGGCAGCTTTGTCAAACTCTTTATCATCCCGATAAAATCGTTTTCTGCCAGACCGGTATCTACCACCAAAGCCTTATCCTGCCCTTCCAGTAAATAAATCGAATCGTTGTTAAAGTCCTCAATCCAGTAGAAACCCGGCTGGATACAGCGAATTTCATAGCGCTGGCTCCGATCCTGGGCAAACAACCATTCCTTCGCCGTCTGATCCTCATAAGCCGGAACCCAGGACGCATGTGGGTGCATATCATGCTCCTCCATCCAGCCTGTCGGATACTCTGTATAATGCACCTCCGAATTCCCGGCACGACGCAGCGCACTGACCAGACGCCCGCTTCCAACAGCAAAATCATACGGCGCTTTTAAATAATCATGCGCCGGAACGACCGGATCATCTTCTGCATGGAACGCCCATACTGGTACGGATACAGCCTTTTCCACTTCCCATGGATCGCCTCCTCCGCAAATCGGCATTGCTGCCGCAAACAGAGACGGATACTGCATGATCATCTTCCATGTTCCCATTCCACCCATCGAAAGCCCAGTAATATAGACTCGATTTGGATTGACGGCAAGCCCCTTCTCTCCCGGCAGCCGGAAAATCGCCTCCATCAGCAGCCTCTGATAGCAGTCGTCCGTCCACCAGCAGCCCTCCGCTACCTGTGGAGCCAGCACATAGCAGGGATGCTTTTCCTGCCATTCTGCACTGGCAAACTCATAACCACCGGAATTTGCCAAAGCCACTCTTGGATCGCTCCCACGCTCCCCTGCCCCATGCAGATAGAGTACCAACGGGTACTGCTCCCCCTCTGTCGTCTTCGGTGAAAAGAGCATATAGTCCATTATATGGCGACCGCTCCGAATACTGCCCTTTTCAAACTGATCTTTGATTCCTTCGATCCGCGCTTTTTCTTCTTTAGAAAGTTCTCTCATCCTTTTTTCTCCTATCTTGAATATTTCATGGAAGCTTAAAAGAGAATTCCACAAAGTAGAATTCTGGCGCCGAGCGCGACTGTCTTACGGCAACATCTTCCATTCGCACGAATGTGCATCACGCCCGGAACTTCGCCCTGTCTTTACTTTCTAGGATAACAGTTTTTTAAGATGGCGGCAAGTAATAATCTTCTGTTTGTTTCCGGCAAAATTCGGTTATGGCTTCGTAATAATCTCCAAAAATTTCATTTGAAGACTATCACTCAATTTATGTATCAAAAGTGCATCTTTTTCATATATACCAGCCACATCAGAAACATACACCAATTCATGATACTTCAAACTGCCTAACGACTTAGCAAATACAGCAGAAATCCGTTTTGTCATTGCCGCATTTAAAGAAGAACTGGCTTTCCGCAAGCTTCTAGCTCTATTAATATTCGATACAAACCCAACACACATATTGTTATCATGATTTAATACAGCATATGGAAACACATAAGTATGAGTCACCAAAGATTCTAACAATAATGTCTTTTTACCATTCTTGTACAATAATTCATGAATTTTCTCAATATAATTTCCCTTTATACGCAACGTATTCCAATTATATCAGATAGGATATGACTCCCGCCTCTATAGGCGGTGAGCAACTTGCTTGTA
>CAJUFW010000230.1 GCA_910585655.1 uncultured Lachnospiraceae bacterium | reverse complement strand
TCGCTCTTTTGCGAAAGGAAGCCCCCACCTCTATAGGCGGGGGAGGATGTCACGAGTTAGCTCATTCTTAACAGAATAGTATATGTCAATTTTGTCAATATTAAACCAAAAATTTTTACCGTATGCGCCGTAAAGCCCCTGCCTTTAGGCATGGGGAGTGTCAACAAAAATATAGAGGTGATACCCATGCCAGAAACCAACTCCTTATCAATCGGAGCCCTCTACATCCGTGTCAGCACCGAATCCCAGGAGGAGCTTTCCCCCGACGCCCAAAAGCGCCTGCTTTTAGACTATGCCAAAAAGAATAACATCCTGATATCCGGAGAACACATCTTCCAGGACGACGGAATCTCTGGCAGAAAGGCAGAGAAGCGCCCTGCTTTCCAGCAGATGATTGCTCTGGCAAAAGAAAAGGAAAAGCCATTCAACGTTATCCTTGTCTGGAAATACAGCCGCTTCGCCCGGAACCAGGAGGAAAGCATTGTCTATAAGTCGCTGCTCCGCAAAAACGGCGTGGAGGTCATCTCAATATCAGAACCACTTATAGACGGCGTATTTGGCAGCCTTATTGAACGCATCATCGAATGGATGGACGAATATTACTCTATTCGGCTTTCCGGGGAAGTATTCCGGGGAATGTCTGAAGCTGCTCTCCGTGGTCGCTACCTGGCCAAACCACCTCTAGGCTACCGGATCGAACGTCCAAAGGAACCTCCTGTCATTGTTCCGGAAGAGGCGGAAATTATACGGCTGATATTCGATCTGTATGTGAAAGAAGGAAAAAGCATGTTTGCGATTGCCAAGCATCTAAACGCCTTGGGGCTTCAAACGAGCCGCCGCAAACCTTTTGAAAAACGCAGCGTCGAATATATCCTGCAAAATCCTTCCTATGCCGGAACGCTCCGCTGGAACCGAACCGAAAACGAAAGCAATCGAATTAAGGATAAATCCGAATGGATTCTCACAGAAGGGAATTTTCCTGCTATTATATCCAAAGAGCTATATGAGGCAGCGGCAGCACGCTTTGAGCAGGAATATCGCCCCAAAGGTTCGCGCCCTGTGGAAACACACAGACACTGGCTGTCCGGGATGTTGAAATGTTCCGTCTGCGGACGTTCTCTTGCCACTTCGATCCATACGGACCAGCGTTATGCCCGAACTTATACCAACTTTCAGTGTTATGGCTACAGCAAAGGAAAATGTCAGGTCTCTCATGCTCTGTCGGAACGAAAAGCTGTTAAAAACGTCCTGGAGGGCTTTGAAAAGCTTCTGGCGGCAGAGAGTATCCCTTATGAGAAAAAAACGGCTGAAATCAAAAATAACACGCTCTCTCTGATAGAGGAACAGCTCTCACGGCTGGCGCAAAAGGAAAGCCGTATCCGAACCGCCTATGAAAACGGGATAGATACCCTGGAAGAATACCGGGAAAGCAGAACGAGGATACAAGCAGAACGGACTCGCCTGGAAAAACAGCTTGCTTCCAGTCAGGAATCTCTTTCTTCCCCGGAAGAGGAGGAAGCGCTTCTTCGCCGGAAAATCCAAAACGTCTATGAACTTCTCTCAAACCCAGATGTCGAAACCAGTCTGAAGTCTGCTGCTATCCGTTCTGTATGTGAAAAAATCATCTACCATAAGAAAACCGAAGAATTCCAAATCTTCTTATACCTTTCTACTTTGTAGCATTTTTGAGCGTTTCCTTTACTACATACGTTCTTACTATTTGGATGACCCAATGGGGTTCCAAAAGCCTAGGCGACCAAGGCTATTCTGCTATTCAGATTTTACGCTACTTCTACGGCAACAACATGTATATCAATACCGCCCAGGAAATTTCTGGAATTCCTATCTCCTGGCCAGGCTACAACCTGACGATCGGTTCCTCCGGTCAAAAAGTATTGCAGCTCCAACGCCAGCTTAACCGGATTGCCCAGACTTATTCCAACCTGCCAAAAATTGCTGAGGACGGAATTTACGGGGAAGCGACAGCCGCTGCCGTCAGAGCCTTTCAGCGCCAATTTAATCTTCCTGTCACCGGTATTACTGATTTTGCAACCTGGTATCGAATTTCTGCTATCTATGTAGGAGTCACACGGATTGCAGAGCTTGTATAAGAGCCTAAAAAGAATGAAAAGAATGGTTTAATCTATAAAATTCAAAATAAAAGGTGCCTGTTATAGGAAAAAACAGGCACTTTTTATTTTGAATGATGCTACCTGGCAGAGCGCCGTAGCCCCTCCAATACTTCCATCACTTCTTTTGTTTCCTCTAGCTTCTGCCAGCATCCTAAGTAGTCGCCATGCCGGATCGTATCTGCAAATACCATTGTTTCATAATAAAGGACATTTCCCTCTATCTGACCCTCGCCATAGGTTTCTGTCTGACCGTCCACGCATATGGTAATCTGCTGACAACGACTGCTTTGACCGTCAATTTTTAAATAGCCCTTTTCACCTTGAATTAAGACAAAATCCGGGCTGTCGGAATCCTTTGCTGCCACGCATACCGCCTGGAAGCCGTCGTAGCCTAATACAGCCACCCCAGACAGATCGATTCCTTTCCGTCCCCGGTTGGCTTGATAAAAAAGGTGTTCCGGTTTGCCAAACAGCCCGATGACAAAATGCAGGTTATAGATGTTTAAATCGTTTAGAGCGCCGCCTGCATAGTCAGGATGAAAGACATTCGGCGTTTCTCCTGCCAAATATTCCCCGTAACGGCTTGAATACTGAGAAAAGTTACATTGTATCATACGAATTTGCCCAAGCTTTGGCAATGCTTTTTTCACGATCTCATAATTCGGCAAATTCCTGGTCGTAATCGCTTCAAATAAAAACTGCTTCCGCTCCTTGGCAATCGCAATCAATTCCTCTGTCTCTTTTGCCTCTACGGTAAACGGCTTTTCACAAATCACATGCTTTCCCGCCAGCAATGCTTGTTTGGCATAACTATAATGCAGGCTGTTTGGCAAGGCTATATACACCAGTTCGATTTCCGGTTCTGCCAGCATCTCCGTATAATCCGTATAAACCTGCATTGCCCCTGTATCCAGCCCCTCCAGATCCCGACAGCTCTCGATAAAACGCGTTCCGCTCTCCTGCTGTCTGGAACAAACTGCCACACATTGAAAAAACGCAGTTTTTGGCACAGCATATAAAAATTTCTTTACAATAGTTCCGGTTCCTACTACTGCCAGTTTCATAGTTCAACTCCGTCCTGTCGTTTCTTATTCGATCACCTGAATCCATCCCTCCGGTGCCTCAATCCTGCCCATCTGAATACCTGTCAACGTCTCATAAAGCTGCTTTGTCACAGGTCCCATTTCCTCCATTCCGCTGCCAAAGCAAATATCCTTGCCATGGTCTACGATTTTTCCTACCGGGGAAATTACGGCAGCCGTCCCACAAAGACCGCATTCTGCAAAATCCGGCAGCTCCTCTAACAAAATCTCCCGCTCCTCTACCTCTAATCCCAGGTAATCCTTTGCTACGGTTAGAAGGGAACGCCTGGTAATAGACGGCAGAATACTAGAGGATTTCGGCGTAATCACCTTTTTTTCCTTGGTGACAAAGAGGAAATTTGCCCCTCCGGTTTCTTCTACCTTTGTCCGCGTAGCCGGATCCAGATAAAGGTTTTCATCATAGCCTGCTTCATGAGCCGCTACAATCGCGTGCAGACTCATCGCATAGTTTAAGCCCGCCTTAATATGCCCGGTTCCATGCGGAGCCGCCCGGTCAAAATCACTGACGCAAAGCGTCAATGGCTTCGCACCTCCCTTAAAATATGGACCAACCGGAGTTGTAAAAATACGGAATTGATATTCTTCCGCCGGCTTTACCCCGATCACCGGGCTGATGCCAAACATATAAGGGCGAATATAAAGCGTCGCCCCAGAGCCGTACGGCGGCACATAGGCGGCGTTTGCCCGAACTGTTTTTATCACTGCCTCGACAAACTTCTCCTTTGGGAAAGCCGGCATCTGTAAGTAACGGCAGGAATCCTCCATTCTTGCCCCGTTTAAATCCGGTCGGAACGTCACAATCCGTCCGTCCTCTGTCGTATAAGCCTTCAGCCCTTCAAAACAAGTCTGCGCATACTGCAGCACTCCGGCGCACTC
>CAJUFW010000229.1 GCA_910585655.1 uncultured Lachnospiraceae bacterium | reverse complement strand
GAGTTCAGACGTGTGCTCTTCCGATCTTCGGCTTCCTGGAGCGCAGAGGGAGTACGTGGCTGCCGCCGGTTCCTGGATCGGGTATGGAAACTACAGGATATGCTGACCGAAGAAGAGGGCTATTCGGAGAAGCTGGAAACAAAGCTGCATCAGACGATCAAAAAGGTGTCCCAGGATTATGAGGCGCTGAAATACAACACGGCTATCGCTGCTATGATGGCGCTGATCAATGAATTTTACAAGGAAGGTAAAGTAACAAGAGGCGAATATCGAACGCTTCTGACACTTTTAAATCCGGTGGCGCCGCATATGACGGAGGAGCTTTGGGAGAGTCTGGGCTTTGGCGGACGCCTTTACGAAACTGCCTGGCCGGAATATGACGAAGCAAAGACAGTCGAGAAAACGG
This sequence comes from uncultured Lachnospiraceae bacterium, assembly GCA_910585655.1. Lineage (GTDB taxonomy): Bacteria > Bacillota > Clostridia > Lachnospirales > Lachnospiraceae > MGBC131033. The sequence goes on along the minus strand of CAJUFW010000229.1, from coordinate 3,737 downwards.
TAGAAATTGCAGTACAGATCAACGGAAAGACCAAAACGACAATAGGAATTGATGTAGACGCAGACAAAGATTCGGTATTGGCAGCGGCGAAGGAAGCGTTAGGCGATAAGCTGGCAGGAACGATCGTAAAAGAAATTTATGTGCCTGGCAGAATTGTGAATTTGGTAGTAAAATAAATAAGAAGCCTGCAAAGCAGGTGTGCGATGCCGGAGAACTCCAAAACAAGTTCTCCGGTATTTTTATACCATTAGGAAAATTCTCCGGGCAGAATACACACTCGCGCGAAAGCGCTTATTTGCTCAAAGGTCATTTTTAGGACGCTTTCTATCACAAAGAGAGTAGCTTTATTCTAAAAAGATGGTAAAATAAAGGTAATGATTTAGAAACCTGATAATCAGAAAATGGAGGAGAAGCCATGAAATTTACAAGCAGGAAATCAATTTATCAAACCGTTTTTCCGGATGAAAAGGTAGTAGTCGTACCGATTGAGCAGGCAGAGCAGACAGAAGGAGGTGTGCCGGATATTACAAAGGTGCTTCAAGAGGCATTGTCTCAGGTAAAAAGAGTGCATAACCGCGGTATTGTTATGCTGCCGGAAGGAACCTACCAGATCCATGATACGGTTTGTATCCCAAGAGGTATCCGGTTGTTTGGATTTGGGGCAAACCGACCGTTGATCCGTCTGGCTCCGCATAGCGGGGGCTTTGAAAAAGCAGAACCAGTGACAGACGAAGCCCTTCGCTATATGTTCTGGTTTATCGGAAACGCTATCGAAGAGGGAGAACCGATCCGGGACGCAAACGCAGGAACCTTTTACAGTGCGCTTTCTAATGTGGATCTGGAAATCGGAGAAGGAAATAACAATGCTGCCGCAATCCGCGCTCATTTTGCTCAGAACAGTTATGTTTCCTACTGCCATTTTGAGACAGGAGATGGGTTTGCCGGGATTCATGCAGTGGGAAATGAAATGGAACATCTTTCATTTTCCGGAGGAGAATGGGGGATTTATACCGGAAAATGTTCTCCTGGCTGGCCGTTTGTACTGACAGAGACTGATTTTGAAGGACAGAGGAAAGGCGCTATTCACTCTACGCAAAGCGGTATGACAATTTTAAGAACCAGCTTTAAAAACCTGCCGGGGGCATTGGAGTCTAAGGAAGAGGCATGGGATAAGCTGGTGTTAAAAGACTGTGTGATGGAACAGGTAAAACGGGGCTTTCTGATTACCGATGAACGTAATATCTGTACCCAGATCAACGTCAGAAATGTACTGGCAAAAGATGTTTCGGTGTTTGCATACGTAGCAGAGAGCGGGAAAACCTATGAGGCAGGAAGTGAAAGTTATCTGGTAAAAAGCTTTGTCCATGGCATAAGAAAGAAATTCGGAGCCACAAGGCTAGAACAGGATGCTGTCTGGGAGATAGAAGAAGGCGTGTTAGAGCTTTCCTTCCAGCCAGATCCGGTCAGACAGCCAGAGCAGGATACCTGGGTCAACGTAAAGCAATACGGAGCAGTCGGTGATGGCAGTACGGATGATACGGAGGCAATACGAAAGGCGATCGAAGAAAACGAAACGATTTATTTTCCACAGGGACGATACCGTATCACGGATACGATTGTTTTAAAGGAATATACAAAGCTGTTAGGTTTTCATCCAATGGCAACGGAAATCTGTCTGGCAGATAATGAAGAGGCATTTGCCGGAATCGGCGCGCCAAAAGCGATGATTGAAACACCACAGGGCGGGAAAAATTATATCAGAAGTATTGGAGTGGATTCGGTCGGAAGAAATCCGCGGGCGGTCGCTATAAAATGGCAGTCCGGAGAGGACTCCGGTATGTATGATATCAAATTTACAGGCGGGCATGGTAAAATAGAGGAAGCGGACAGGAGCCAGTTCCAGATGCCTTATAACCGTACTCGTACCTGGGATGCAAACGAGGAATATGATTGGGATTCCCAGTATTGGAGTCTATGGGTGACGAATCAGGGTGGCGGAAGCTTTAAAAATATTTGGACGGCGTGTCCATACGCGGCTGCCGGAATTTATATTTCAAAAACAGCGACAAAGGGAATTATGTATCAGGTTTCTTCCGAGCATCATGTGCGGCAGGAGCTGGTGATGAAAGACGTTGAAAACTGGGAATTTTATGCGTTCCAGACAGAGGAAGAAGTTGCAGAGGGAAGCTATTGTCAGCCGTTTGAATTGTCCGACTGTCGGAATCTCCTCTTTGCAAACCTGTATGCCTTCCGTGTAATTTGGGTGGACAATCCATATGATGCGGTAATGCGGATTTGGAACTGCGAACAAATCGAGATTCAGAATTTCCATAATTTCACCCAGATGAAATATACGATTCAGAACGCTGTCCGGGATATGAACAGCGGGATCACAGAGGGAGAATGGCAGATGGCGCTCTTTGAGATCGGTTCTGCTGATAAGGAACCTACCGATGTAACATCCCGTTTGCCAAAAGAGAGCCGGAAACCGGTGTGTCTCGTTTCTCATCTGGATGCGATTGACGCGATGTGCAGTGATGAAAAGGGAAAGGCATATATCTGCGATTCAAGGCTGAAACGGATCTACGTCTGGGATCAGGCGACAGAGAGCATGAGTCTGCTGCTGACAACACAGTACCGCCCGTTAAGCGTTGCGAGCGATACCGAAGGAAATCTGCTGGTAGTAGTAGAGTATCGTCCGGTCAAATATGCAAAACGGCATGGAGTAGAGGAACTGAGCCTCAAGGAGTTTGGAGAACGATCCGAAGAGGATTTTGGCGCATGCTTCTATCCGTTTTTCCGAAGAGACAGAAGAGTTCGGGTGATAACAATTCGACCAGATCAGGGAGAGGAATCCATTCAGATGTTAGAGCCTGTGCCGCGGGAGAACCTGGAGCTAAAGAAGCTGTATTATCCGGTGAATCAGTGGAGAGATAACGGAGATATGAAAAAGGTCATCGAGCTGCCGGAAGAGTTCTGCTATGTGGCGCCAGACGGAGTGACGGGTATCGTTCATACTCCGGCACTAGCAAGAGCGACGATGCTGGCTGGCGCACAGACGGGCAGAGATTTTTATGCGGTGGACGAGTATAATAAATATGTGCTGCGGTTAAACGTAGAGGAAAAGCAAAGACTGTCAGAGCCGGAAGTCGTGGCATGGCGCGGGGAGTATTCGGCGTTGGCTTCTCAAAGCGGAACGTTATGGGTAACGGACAACGTATTGTATGCGTATCCGGAGGAGGAGCAAATTTCCTTTGAGGATCGACCTGCCTGTCTGTGCTGGCTTGACTTAGAGGAACAGTGGATGCTGATTTCAGCCAGAACCCGTTTCTATATTATGAAGATCTGACGACAGAAGTCGTCATAAGGGAAAGGAGAAGGGTATTATTTATGAGAAAGGGAAGCGTATCTTTTAAGAGGCACTTGCTGTTGATTCTTTCTCTCTTTATAATACCCATGCTCTTTTTTCTCTTTTTATACAATTATTATTCCATCCGAACTTTAAACGACGAGGTGGCGCAGGTCGGAAATAATATCATAGAAGTGTATCGCTCTAAAACGGAGCATGATCTGCAGAGCCTAAGCATGACAATTGCCGAATATTGGGCGAATGATTATGACCATGTGAATATGGTAAATCAGGTGGATGAGCTTACAAGGCATCTTTCCGGGCATGAAATTGGAATAAAATATCGTTCCCTGCTTACAATGAATTCATTTTTAGAGGGAATCGCGAT
>CAJUFW010000228.1 GCA_910585655.1 uncultured Lachnospiraceae bacterium | reverse complement strand
TGCTGACCCTGGAACAGATCCAGATGCCACTCATACTAAAAAGAAAAGGGTTGCTTCTGTCGTTATCGGCCGTCTGGGCTACGTGCTTTATGACGATGGTACGGCGACGGTGACAGATGAAACAGCAGCAATGGAAGGATTGGAAGCAAAGGCAGTTGATATAATCATACCATCGAACGTTTCTTACAAGGGAAAAACCTATACGGTGACGACTATCGGGCAGAAATGCTTCTACAATGGGGGCGATGACGACCGTTATTATGGAAGGATTGTCCTTCCGGATACGATTCAGACGATTGAAAAAGGCGCATTTTGTCAAGTGAACTGTAAGGAACTGGTGATTCCGGATTCTGTTACTAAGGTAGAAGGCTATGGTTTTTATAAGTTGACAGTAGAGCGGGATTTCTACTATCCTTCGGGCTGTACGGAGATTCCAAAGGGTGCGTTGTACGGGCTGACAGTAAAAAATGGGATTTTGGTTATTCCAGAAACCATAACAAAGCTGGGAGAACGGGCTATTTCTACTGGTTCTCCTGTTCGGATTTTGTGTGATCCGACTGAAATAGGATCCGGGGCTTTTGTCAGACTGCCTTATGATAAGACAGAGATTGGAGGAAAGCAGGGCTTTGTGCTGGAGGACGGAATGCTGTTAAGTAAGGATAAAGCAGAGCTGATCAAATATTTAAAGCCCACTTCCAGCGATATCATCATTCCAGATACCATACAGCACATTCATGCGTATGCGTTTGAGAATATAGATACCTATGGGTTCCAACAGGAACACGAAAATAGGGATCTAACGTTTCAGGTGCATCTTCCGGAAGGGCTGACTGAACTGGAAACAGGAACCTTTTCCGGCTGTGACTGGCTGGATACTCTTTACCTACCGGCTTCTCTGGAAAAGATTGCGGATAGAGTCTTTGTAGAAGACAGAATCGGTCTAGTTCAGACTCTGGTCTTTCAATCCTCAAAACCGCCGGAAGTCGGGAAAGGAAATGAGGTAAAAAAGGTGAAAATAGAGGCAAAGGAAGCAAACCTGGAAGAATTCAAGACCAGTTTGGAAGGGAGGCTCCAATATGAACAACTATATTAAATCCATCATAAAAAAGAAAAAACAGATAGCTTTAACAGTGATAAGCGCCATGATTGTGATAGTTCTGATAATGGGGCAGGATAGATTCCGGGAGCATGTTCGGGCAGATGACAGAGTACAGGTAGAGGACACTGGCATCGTGCTTTCTAATATTTTATATACGCTTTATCCAGACGGAACGGCAGAAGTAACACAGGTAGGGGCAGATAAATCCGATCCTGACGGGTATATTCCTGATGAAATATATGATTATGACAGTCTGCATGAACAATTTGACTATGATCTGGGAGATGTCCGTATTCCTGAGACCATTCAGGCAAATGGAAAAACCTATACGGTGACTTCTGTCGGAGCAAAGGCGTTTGTCGGTTCCTTCTGTTATGGAAAGATTACGCTGCCAGACACGATTGTATATCTAGGGGATTATGCCTTTTACCAGCGGAGGATAGAGGAAATTACCCTGCCGGATTCGATTACGGAAATGGGCATCGGAGTATTTGAACAGACAGAAATAGAAGGAGAACTGGTTTTTTCGGCTTCTATGGATACGATACCATATCGAACATTTTACCGGACGATTGTATGGCAGCGGCTGGTGATTCCTGATACGGTAACGAAACTGGAACGGTATGCCGTGATATTAGATCGATATCCGATAGAAGCGGGGGCATTGCTGCCTGGAAAAACAGAAGTCGTGCTATCCAAAAATCTAAAAGAAGCCGGAGAATGTGCGTTTTATGCGTCTCCTAAGTATTGTGTTGTAAAGCTGAGCGGAAAAGGAGAAAATGTTATACAGGACGGCATGTTGTTTAACAAAAAGAAAACTGAGTTAATTATGGCATTAGAACCAGTGGTCGGGGATTATCATATCCCGAAAACTGTGCGCCGCATTCATGCGTATGCGTTCAGTGCTGTTTCCCAGGGTGCCGATCCTGCAAATGGCGCAACCGGGCGGATTTGGGTTCCGGAGGGAGTGAGCGTGCTGGAACAGGGAACATTTCGGAATTGCTTCTGGCTGAAATCTCTGAGCCTGCCGTCTACGATTGAGCGGATAGAAGCAGGAGCTTGGAGCTGCATTAGTCTGGATCAGCCGAACACAGGAAATGGGTTGCGAAATCTGGTGATCAAAGCAAAGAATCCGCCGGAAATCATCGGAAAGCAAAAGACACTTCGGTATATCAATGTGCCGAATAGCAGTATTGCGGACTATGAGGAGGCATTGTCGGGGAAGGTTGGCTATAAGAAGCTATACTGATGATAGGAAAGGATATAAAAGATATCACAAGGTCAGGCAATCGCAACAGGACAGAAAAGGTTCGTAGAGAAGGAAAAGAGGAAGGAGAGTACCTATGGGAAGAAAAAAGATTCTTTTTACATTTGCCGTTGGATGTTTGATTTTTTTGGGAGGATATTTGTTAATAGAATTCTCGGAAAAAGCAGTTGCTTCTGCTGCCGAGGAGAATTCAGCTATTGTTCAGACAGCAAGTTCTGACCCGCGAACTGTTTCAGAAGCTGTCCGTACCCGGAAAAAGCTGGTTGCTTCCATCGTCGTTGGTCGGCTTGGCTATAACTTATACAATGACGGTACTGCGACCGTGACAGATGAAACAGGGGCAGTCGCGGGGTTAAAAGCAAAGGCAGCGGATATTATTATACCTTCCCATGTTTCCTATCAGGGAAAGAGGTATACTGTGACTGCGATCGGGCAGAAGTGTTTTTCTGATGGGAAAGATGGAGAACAAAAGTATGGAAGAATTGTTCTGCCAGATACCATCCAGACGATTGGGATGGGAGCCTTTTATGAAGTATCCTGTGAAGAACTGGTAATCCCAGATTCCGTGACAACGATAGAGAACTATGCGTTTTATGGTATGACGGTAAAAAAGGATTTTTATTATCCTGCTGGGACGACAGAGATTTTAAGGGGAGTATTAAATCACATTGAAATAGAAGAGGGTTTTTTAATCATTCCGGAAACGATAACTAGGCTGCATTATGGATCGATTGGCACATCTTCTTCAGTACGTTTTTTATGCGATCCTTTAGAGATAGAGCCTTCTGCGATTGTCTGGATAGATGGTGAAATAGAAACTGGTGGAAAAAATGGATTTGTCGTAGAGAATGGAATGCTATTGAACAGGGATAAAACAGAATTGATTAAATGTTTTAGGGCAACCTCTACTAAAATTGTTGTTCCAGATACAGTACGACGGATTCATCCATATGCTTTTCGTAATACAAATGTAAACGAACTGCCAAAGGGAACAGAAGGAATTTGGTTTGATTTGCCAGAAGGAGTTGAGGTTTATCTTCCAGAAGGGCTTACTGAGTTGGAAATGTGGTCATTTTATGGAGGTAAATGGATTGAACGGGTTTTTCTTCCAGCTTCTTTGAAAAAGATAGAAGAAGAGGTATTTGCAACCAATCAAATAACGTTGGTATTTCAGTCAGAACAGGTTCCAGAGATTGGGGAAAATAACTGGGTAAGAGAAGTCGATGCACCAGATGCTTTTTTAAAGAACTATCAGGACGGGCTGAAAGGGAGGCTGCAATATGAAAAAATCTACTAAAATTATTAAAAGCTTTGCAGTTTGGATGGTACTATCAGTTGTGGCTATGATGCTGGGAATTTCAATGTTTTCTGATTGTTTTGCCCAGGCAGAGGAACAGGGATTCCAAACCATTTTACAAGATCACATTTTATATACACTTTATCCAGATGGTACAGCAGAGGTAACGCAGGTAGGAGAAGATCAGAAGCCGTTGCCGTGGGCAAATTTTCATGGAAATGAGGAAGGGGATAATTATGAGGCGATACACGAACGTGATCAGGTGTTTCTGGGAGATATCACTATTCCGGAAGCCATTCATTCGGATGGAAAAGAATATGTTGTAACTTCGATTGGAGCAAAAGCGTTTGTCGGAACGTTCCGTTATGGAACAGTTTCTTTACCAGAGACGATTACTTATATTGGAGATTATGCGTTTTATCAGCGACGTATAGAAGAAATCTCCCTGCCAGATTCTATTAAAGAAATGGGAACCGGAGTATTTGA
>CAJUFW010000227.1:1317-4227 GCA_910585655.1 uncultured Lachnospiraceae bacterium | reverse complement strand
CAATTCTTCACAATCCTCACGATTTTTTGTACCCTTTTTGCCAGCTTCAAACCACTCGATGTATGTAGGGAATGTACTATCGGGCAAGTCAGTCTTGTGCAGTCCTTTAAATATTTCGCCTGCAATTTTAATACGTTCGTTGCGGGGAGTACTTTCATATAAAGTATAGGCAGGCACAATTCGTTCCATTATGTATACCTTATCATCAAATGAATACTCATAAAGTTTACAAAAATTCTCACCTTGAAACAATTTTAATGCCAGTATTTCCTTGTCAAAACCATTGTTGATAAGAATTTTGAGAATAACCTTACCATATCGTTTTGAAACCGCATAGAAAATCAGGCTGTTAGTGGAAAACTCTGACTTAAATTCTATTTCAGACAGCTCCCATTGTTTTTTGTATTTCTCTACAATACTGATTCGTTCGTTAAAGCTTTCTGTACCTAACTTTTTTAAAAATCGCTCCGCTATAATATCAGTCAGCAATTTAAATCCGCCTTTCTCCTGTTTGTTAAATTCAAATTTTCTAAAACTAATACGCTTCTCATACAATGAAAAATTACATAATAAGAACGGTTGCAGCGCCTCTATAGTCGCCGTCTGCCGCCAATAATTTACCGGATTTTATACATTGGTTCGCTTGTTCCAAACGATACTCTGCTACTTTTTCTTTTTCACAATTTAAGATCACCATCATATCAATATCAGACTCCGTATTAAAATCTCCTCGTACATAGGAGCCATATAACACAATTTTATAGATGTCTTCTTTTCTCATATCTGCCTTTCCTAGCCAGTATAACATACCCTTTCCAAAATTTCAGTAACTTTTTTTCAAAAACCTCTTGCACATGACGTTACGTCATCTTTTATACTAATTCCAGAAACCGTTTCTACAGGTTGTATTCCCTTTAAAAATCGGAAATACTAACCTTATTCCTATCTTTGAAAAAGGAGGTTCCCGCTCATGAAAGGTATCATTTTAGCCGGCGGATCCGGCACCCGCCTGTATCCGCTGACCATGGTAACGTCCAAACAATTACTGCCTGTCTATGACAAGCCAATGATTTATTATCCGCTTTCTGTCCTGATGAATGCAGGAATACGAGATATTTTGATTATTTCCACGCCGCAGGACACGCCCCGTTTCCGGGAACTGTTCGGAGACGGAAGGCAATTTGGTCTCTCGCTTTCCTACGCCGTACAGCCTAGCCCGGACGGGCTTGCCCAAGCCTTTTTGATCGGAGAAGAATTTATCGGTACAGATACTGTAGCGATGATCTTAGGCGATAATATTTTTGCCGGGCATGGTTTAAAGCAACGTCTGCAAACGGCGGTAGACAATGCCGAAAACGGCAGAGGTGCCACAATTTTCGGTTATTACGTAGACGATCCGGAACGCTTTGGCATTGTCGAATTTGACCAGGAGGGAAAAGTTATTTCTCTGGAAGAAAAGCCTGCCAAACCAAAGAGTAACTATTGCGTTACCGGGCTGTATTTTTATGACAACCGCGTGGTAGAATATGCCAAAAAGCTGCGCCCGAGCGCCCGCAACGAGCTGGAAATTACCGATCTGAACAACCTGTACCTGCAAAGCCACAGTCTGAACGTCGAACTGTTGGGACAGGGCTTTACCTGGCTGGATACCGGAACACACGAAAGTCTGGTAGACGCTACAAACTTCGTTAAAACCATCGAACAGCATCAGCATCGGAAAATTGCCTGTCTGGAAGAGATCGCCTATTTAAACGGCTGGATTACCAAGGACGAGGTGTTAAAAGTCTATGAGCTGCTCCGAAAAAATCAATACGGACAGTATTTAAAGGATGTACTGGATGGAAAATATCAGGATGGTTTAAACTAAATAAGGAGAGAAGTTTTATGACAATTTTTGTTACCGGCGGAGCCGGATTTATCGGAAGTAATTTTATTTTTTATTGGAGAAATCACCGTCCGGAGGATCGGATTGTCTGTCTTGACAGCCTGACCTATGCCGGGAATTTAAGCACGCTAAAGGATGTACTGGAGCCGGCTGCCGTTCCGAATCCGGATCTGCCTTCCTTCCGCTTTGCCAAAGTAGATATCACCGATCGCCAGACGGTTTGGCAGCTTTTTGAGGAAGAAAAACCAGAAGTAGTCGTCAACTTTGCCGCGGAAACTCATGTAGACCGCTCGATTGAACAGCCGGAAGTATTTTTGGATACCAATATCAAAGGAACTGCGGTACTGATGGACGCCTGCCGTGCGTTTCACACAAGCCGCTTTCATCAGGTTTCTACGGATGAAGTATACGGCGATCTGCCGCTAAATCGTCCGGATTTGTTTTTTACCGAAGAGACCCCGATTCATACCAGCAGCCCTTACAGTTCTTCCAAAGCCGCTGCCGATCTGTTGGCGCTCTCCTACTACCGTACGTATAGGCTTCCTGTGACGATCAGCCGCTGTTCCAATAATTACGGTCCTTATCAGTTCCCGGAAAAGCTGATTCCTCTGATGATTGCCAATGCTCTGCATGACAAGCCGCTCCCGGTCTACGGAACAGGCGCCAATGTACGTGATTGGCTGTATGTCGAGGATCACTGCAAGGCTATCGACCTGATTTTACAAAACGGGCGGGTTGGAGAGGTCTATAACATTGGCGGACACAATGAAATGAAAAATCTGGATATCGTCAAATTGATTTGCCGGGAATTAAAAAAGCCGGAAAGTCTGATTACCTATGTGGCAGATCGCAAAGGGCATGATATGCGCTACGCTATCGATCCGGCTAAAATTCACCGGGAATTAGGCTGGCTGCCGGAAACCTGCTTTGCCGACGGCATCCGCCAGACGATTGACTGGTATCTTACCCATCAGGACTGGTGGGAAGAAATTATTTCCGGCGACTATCAGCATTATTATGAAACG
>CAJUFW010000227.1:0-1307 GCA_910585655.1 uncultured Lachnospiraceae bacterium | reverse complement strand
CTACACGACGCTCTTCCGATCTCTGGCAAACGGAAAAAATGATGGAGGGAATTTATGAGACTATTGATAACCGGGGCGAACGGACAGCTTGGCTATGATCTGGTAGAAGAGCTTCTTAGGCGTAAACAGGAAGTGATTGCCAGCGACCTTTCTGCCGATCACCCTTTTCACGCAGTTCCGGAAACCTTTACCTACATTCCGTTAGATATTACGGATAAGGTTGCCGTGGAAGCACTGTTTGAACGATATGCCAGTCAGCCGTTTGATGTGGTTCTTCACTGTGCCGCCTGGACAGCCGTCGATTTGGCAGAGGCGCCGGAAAACCTGGAAAAGGTTCAGGCAGTCAACGGCGCCGGCACCCGCTATATAGCCGAAGCCTGCCAGAAATATGACTGCAAACTGCTTTATCTTAGCACGGATTATATTTTTGACGGCAAGGGAGAACTGCCCTGGCTGCCGGAGGAGGCAGACTACCGTCCTCTCAATGTCTATGGACGGACGAAGTTAGAGGGGGAACATGCCGTTACAAACCTGTTAGAACATTATTTTATCATCCGTATCGCCTGGGTATTCGGTCCTCATGGAAACAATTTTGTCAAAACCATGCTGCGCCTCGGTGAAAACCACGAAAGGCTGACTGTCGTAAATGACCAGATCGGTACGCCGACTTATACCCCGGATCTGGCGCGTCTGCTGGCAGATATGATAGAGACGGATCGTTACGGCATCTATCACGCTACCAACGAAGGCGGATACCTGAGCTGGTACGACTTTGCAGTAGAGATTTTCCGCCAGGCGGCAGCGCTTGGGCATTCCGAATACGACGCCGACCATTTGACCGTCCTCCCGGTCAGCACCGCAGACTACAACGCCTCTCTAGCCGCTGGGAAGCCTTATGCTATCCGTCCCTTTAACAGTCGTTTGGAAAAAAGCAAGCTAACAGAATCCGGCTTCGCTCCTCTGCCGGACTGGAAGGATGCCCTGAGGCGGTATCTGCAGGAGTATTGGCGCGCCATACAAGAATGAATCAAGGGATTTTACGGAACTTATAAACTTATAATAGGAGAATAAACTATGGGACAAATAACAGTGGAAAAAAACGTTGGAGGCATCGAGGGGCTTTGTATTATCACGCCTGCCGTTCATGGTGACGCCAGAGGTTATTTCATGGAAACCTACAACCAGCAGGATATGGACGAAGCCGGGCTGACGATGCGTTTTGTACAGGACAACCAGTCCTCTTCTCCCAAGGGAGTATAGATCGGAAGAGCACACGTCTGAACTCCAGTCACATTACTCGATCTCGT
>CAJUFW010000226.1 GCA_910585655.1 uncultured Lachnospiraceae bacterium | reverse complement strand
TTCTCTGTATCTGGTACGAAAATAGAGGATGTAGGGTACACGAAGTAGAACGTCTTTGGCATCTTTTTGAGCGAGTTCTCTTTCCGCAGCCGGTAATGCTCATGTACCGCCCGAAACTCTGCGTTCTTTCCCACCAGCGATATCGCAGCCTCATACAGCACGTACCTCAAACGTTTCCGTCCACGGTAACTGATCCAGCTTTTCTTCTATTCTATCCATCCCATTTTTCTTCCCATAATATCCGGATTATCCGGCGCTTCCGGCACTTGAACCGTCTCAGAAAAGCTAAAATATTCGTCGCTGTTTAAACTGGTTGTCCGGTCTGCCCAATACTCCAGCCAATCTAAAAAGTGAAACGGCTTTCCTGTCTCCTTATCCCGCATTGGAAGGATTCCACAGTCATTCGCCAGGTCAAAATACCAGACTGTACCATAGGTGTCCGGATCTTTGCTGTTTACCACCAAAACACTGTCCATACCATCCCCTTCCGTACATAATGCCAGCAGTCCATGATCTGCAGTAAAGGGACTGTCCTCGTCATAGAATTCCTCCATTTCCTCTTCCGTCATATGAAGAAAATAAAGAACATGATCTAACGTATAAGGAAACGGATGCTCTGGTGTGCTTTCCTGTGTTTGAAAGGATAGCAAGCCATAAAACGGCTGACTTCCAGAAGCGGCAACCGTAGTAATAAAATGGCGATAATCCTCTGGAAGCCGGATTCCCTTCTCTGTTTCAAAGGCTGTTACTTCCTCCTCACTGACTGGCGGCTCCCAGACCGGCGGCCATTCCCCACAGGTAAAAGAAAACTTTTTATCTTTGATTTTTTCAATCTTTGACAGAATACAAGCGATACGCTGATCATATTGTTCTAACCGATTCATATTTTTCCTCCTGCAAATTCCGAATTTATATTGCCTCTATCATACCATACTCCAGTTCTTATTTCTATTCTAATTTTCTAATTTTCTATTTTTATTTCCGGTTCCTGTCAAAACAGTTTCTGTTTACATTTTTTCAAAAAGTTTAATGTAATCATTGACATTACATCTCCCCTGTGTTATACTTCTTGTTGTAATAAAGATAGTTACATCAAAGCATCGTTCTGTTATCAAACTTTCAACCATATTTTAAAGGAGGAACTCATCATGAAAATCGCAGTTGTTTGTGCAAATGGAAAAGCAGGTCAGCTTATTACAAAGGAAGCCCTGGAGCGTGGGCTTGACGTTACCGCTATCGTACGGGAGGAAAACCGTTCTGCAGCAAAACAGGTTATTCTCAAAGATATTTTAGACCTTCAGGCAGCCGATTTAGCGGGATTCGATGTCGTTGTAGACGCTTTTGGCGCCTGGACGGAAGATACCCTTCCACTACACAGTACCAGCCTGAAGACCTTGTGCGACGCTCTTTCCGGTACGGATACCAGACTACTGGTCGTTGGCGGAGCAGGCAGTCTCTATGTAAACCCGGAGCATACTCTCTGTGTGGCAGACGGTCCGGATTTTCCAGAGTTGTTTAAGCCGCTGGCGGCTGCTATGGCAAAAGCGCTTGGAGAGCTTCGCAAACGGACAGACGTCAGATGGACCTATCTTAGCCCTGCCGGAGATTTCCAGGCAGAAGGGGAACGTAGTGGCGAATATCTGTTAGGAGGAGAAGAACTGCTCTTAAACGATAGGGGAGAAAGCATTATCAGCTATGCAGATTATACGATTGCCCTCGTAGATGAAATCGTCAGCGGAAACCATATACAGGAGCGAATTTCCGTTGTAAGAAAATAAACTTTTACAAATAATGCGTACACAGGAGGCATGGCTCATGACACAGGAAGAAAAACGGGTATATTTACTTAAAAAATTATTGTCTGAACTCCCGCAATTCCAAAAGGAACAAAATTTGGACACCTTACTTCCAGACAGCGAAGAGGAGAAAAAGCGTCTTCTCCGAAGTCTGATGAATATTCGCCCGCCGCGCCCTGTTTCCTCTGATTTTCTTCAGCTACAGGATGAATATTTAAGTGAAGAGGTTCGCCGGAGAGGAATGGTAGACGGCAATGCTCTTCCGGCTTCTCCTGGTAATAGCCGCCTGGTTCTCTGGCGCGGGGATATCACGACCTTACAGGTCGATGCGATCGTAAACGCTGCCAACTGCGCCCTCCGCGGCTGCTTTGTGCCATGTCACTCCTGTGTAGACAATATCATCCACAGTGTCAGCGGTATCCAGCTTCGCCTGATCTGTGACAAGCTGATGAACGAACAGGCTCATAATGAGCCTACCGGAACCGCCAAGCTTACTCCTGCCTTCAATCTTCCCAGCCGTTATGTTTTGCATACCGTAGGTCCAATCGTATCCGGACGACTGACCGCCCTGCACCGCAGACAGCTTGCGGACTGCTATCGTTCCTGTTTGGAGCTTGCCTCACAGCACGACCTGAAAAGCATCGCTTTTTGCTGTATTTCTACCGGAGAATTCCATTTTCCACAAAGAGAAGCCGCCCGTATCGCCGTGCAGACGGTTTCTGAAATCCTGCAGACACATACAAAACCAGAAAGGGTGATATTCAATGTATTCAAACAAGACGATTACGAAATCTACAAACGGCTGCTCGGATAGTACCTTGCCCGCTCCCCCACCACTCCAAAAGCTTTCCGAAGCGCTTCGGCAGGCAGAAGCTATCGTTATTGGAGCCGGAGCGGGGCTTTCTACCGCCGCAGGCTTTACCTACAGCGGCGAACGATTTCAGCGTTATTTCGGAGATTTTGCAGAAAAATACGGCTTCCATGATATGTATTCCGGCGGCTTTTACCCTTTTGAAAGCCTGCGGGAGTATTGGGGCTATTGGTCACGTTATATTTATATCAACCGTTATATGGATATGGATAATGGTACCTATCAGAAACTTTATACACTGGTAAAGGACAAAAATTATTTTGTTCTGACCACCAATGTTGACCATCAATTTCAAAAAGCTGGCTTTGACAAGCAACGGCTCTTTTATACACAGGGCGATTATGGCTTATTTCAATGTTCTATGCCTTGTCATAAGAAAACCTACGACAACGAGGCTGTCGTCCGGGCAATGATGCAAGCGCAAGGGTATGTGTTGCCGGAACATACGGATCCTTATATAACCGACCCTAAACTGCTGACGCGCAAGGTTCCGATCGATCTCCTTCCCCGTTGCCCGCTCTGCGGAAAACCTATGAGTATGAATCTACGGGCTGATCATACCTTTGTAGAAGATAAGGGCTGGCATCAGGCAAGCAAACGCTATCTGAACTTTCTACGCGAAAACCAAGAGAAAAAGACACTGTTTTTAGAACTTGGAGTCGGCGGAAACACCCCTGGGATTATCAAATATCCGTTCTGGCAGATGACGGCAGCAAATCCTCAGGCAATCTATGCCTGTATCAACTATGGAGAAGCCTGCGCACCAACGGAAATCATAGACCGCTCCATCTGTATCAATGCAGACATTGGAGAAATATTAAAACAATTATAAAACAACAGATTCGATTGCTTTGCTCATTGTAATGACAATATTGGGGGGGCAAAAAATTTTGACGGAAACAGATGCTTTCAAATAAATAAAAATTTTACTGTTTTGAAATACGCCAGGGTATTTCCTTTGCAATTCGTATTAACAAAAGTTTGCTTTATCTATACATTTAACTAACAGTAGTTCAAGAAGAATATGAGGCATATCCGAAAACGATACCACCCACCCCGCGCCATTACATAATCCAATGTAAAGGACAACAACGACGTCTATTAGCGTTTGGATCTTCTGTCTAATCTTTTCCTCAATACTGTTCATCAAACGCAAAAAAGAATTATGCAGTTTTATCACTTCTTCTTTTTTATCATAAACAGCGTTTAGGACAGGACGAACCTGTTCCTCGAAATGATATTCCGCTCCGTCTTTTCCAATCATTTCTTTTACATACGGCAAGTAATCACTAATATACTGATTCCATTTTTCTTTGCAAAACCCTGTATCTGTAAAACACGTATCAATATCCTGAAATGTATCGATAATACGCACGCTCATTACACATTCTCCTGACAATAAATTTTGATTTACTATGTTCTATGATATCTATTTTAGCATAGAAGCCAGGAACTTTTCCAGGCTAATTGACAGAATTTTATCCTTTTCCAGCAAGAAGACTCCGACCTCTAAAGTCGGGGATGAATTGCGTCCATATCGCACTTGACAAAGCCGAAAAAACT
>CAJUFW010000225.1 GCA_910585655.1 uncultured Lachnospiraceae bacterium | reverse complement strand
ACTGCGGCAGCGGGCAAGCTTTGTATTTCCCAGCCGGCTGTCAGCCAGTCGATCAAGCAGCTTGAAAAACAGATCGGCGGAGCCTTGTTTTTGCGGACGCCAAAGGGGGTGCGTCTGACTCCGGAAGGACAGACGCTGTTTTCTTATGTCCAAAAGGGCTATGAAATGATTTTACTGGGAGAGGAACAGTTCCAGAAGAGGAACGATCTGGAAAATGGGGAAATTCATATCGGAGCCAGTGACATGACGTTAAAATATTATCTGCTGCCTTATTTGGAGCGGTTTCACAGTATTTATCCGGGGATTAAGGTAGTGGTGACAAATGCGCCGACGCCGGATACCTGCCGCAGACTGGAAGAGGGGAAGATTGACTTTGGAGTAGTCAGTTCCCCAGTACAGGAACGGTCGGATATAACGCTGCGTCCGGTACGGGAGATTGAGGATGTTTTCGTGGCAGGGAACCGTTATACGTCTCTTAAACATCGTACGGTGCGCTATCAAGAGCTAGAAAAGGTGCCGTTGATATGTCTGGAAAAAAACACCAGTACCAGACGCTATATGGACGGGCTACTGGCAGAAATCGGAGTGATCATGGAGCCGGAATTTGAGCTGGCTACCAGCGATATGATCGTCCAGTTTGCCCTGCGGAATCTGGGAATCGGTTGCGTGGTGCGGGATTTTGCTGTGCCGTATCTGGAATGTGGGGAATTGTTTGAGATTTTATTTGAACGAAAAATTCCCAAACGGGAAATGTATGTAGTGACGATGAAACAAAATCCGATGTCTACGGCGGCTCATGCGTTATTAAAGCTGATGGAGGAAGGAATCGGATAAGAAAGGAAACAAAGAAGGAGGAAATAGATACGATGAGATTAGGAGCATTAGAAGCAGGCGGAACCAAGATGGTTCTCGCAATAGGGACGGAGAACGGAGAAATTTTAGAGCAGACGTCGATTCCTACTCGTACGCCGGAGGAGACGGTGCCGGAGATTCTCGCATGGTTTCAGGAACGGAAGCCGGAGGGGCTTGGAATAGCCTGCTTTGGTCCGGTAGACGTCAATCCGGAGTCGGAAACGTATGGATTTATTTTGGATACGCCGAAGCTTCCATGGGTACACTATGATTTGCTGGGAACGCTGAAAAAGGGACTGGGAGTGCCGATGAAAATAGATACAGACGTCAATGGTTCCTGCCTGGGGGAGATGACGTTTGGCTGCGCGAAGGGTCTGGATTCGGTGCTTTATCTGACGGTAGGAACCGGGATCGGAGCCGGTATTTGCGTAGGCGGGAAGCTGGTGCATGGGATGCTGCATCCGGAGGCTGGTCATATCCTGGTAGGACTTCATCCGGAGGATCCGGGGACCTGTATCTGCCCGTACCATGAAACCTGTATCGAAGGATTGGCGGCAGGACCGTCGATTGAGGTGAGATGGGGGAAAAAGGCGACGGAGCTGGCAGACGAGACGCTGGTCTGGGAGATAGAAAGCCATTATCTGGCGCAGGGATTAGTCAATTATATCATGACCGTTTCTCCAAAAAAAATCATTCTGGGCGGCGGCGTTATGCACCAGGAGCAGTTGTTTCCGCTGATCCGCAGCAAGGTCAAAAAGCTGATCAACGGGTATCTGCATACAAAGGAGCTAGAGGATATGGAGCATTATATTGTACCGAACAGCTTAAACGATAATCAGGGGATTTTGGGGGCAATTCAGCTAGGACGTCTGGCTGTAGAAGAATAGGTTATAACTTTTTTCTATATAGAATATAAAATATATTGATTTTAGTTATGTCGTGGAGTATGATATACTAAAAGCGGAAGGAACGAAACAGCAAGCCCCCGGATAAGACGCAGCATAAAGTACAGATGTGTCTTTGTACAGATGTAGTTTATGCTTAGGGAAGGTGTCTTAGGAGGGGGATTGCGGAACTAAAAATAGGAGGATAAAAAGATGGTAAGAGCAGTTGTAGGTGCGAACTGGGGAGATGAAGGAAAAGGAAAGATCACAGATATGTTGGGGGAAAGCTCCGATATTATTGTGCGGTTTCAGGGTGGCAGCAACGCAGGTCATACGATCATTAACAATTATGGAAAATTTGCGCTGCATCTGCTACCGTCCGGAGTGTTTTATAGTCATACGACCAGCATTATCGGAAACGGAGTGGCTTTAAATATTCCTTATTTGTTCCGTGAGATTGGGGAGATTGTAGAAAAGGGTGTGCCAAAGCCAAACATTCTGGTTTCTGACCGGGCGCAGATTTTGATGCCTTACCATATTTTGTTTGATCAATATGAGGAAGAGCGGCTTGGAGGCAAATCCTTTGGTTCTACCAAGTCGGGGATTGCTCCGTTTTATTCCGATAAATATGCGAAAATCGGCTTCCAGGTATCCGAGTTGTTTGACGATGCTCTGTTAGAAGAAAAAACAGTTCGTATCTGCGAGCAGAAAAACGTAATTTTAAAATATTTGTATCACAAGCCGGAGTTAGATCCAAAGGAGCTGTTGGCAACGCTGCACGAATACCGGGATATGGTAGCTCCTTATGTATGCGATACTGCCGCCTTTTTGCAGGAGGCTATCCGTAAGGGCAAGACGATTTTATTAGAGGGGCAGCTAGGGGCGCTCAAAGATCCGGATTTTGGTATCTATCCGATGGTTACGTCCTCTTCGACGCTGGCGGCTTACGGGGCGATTGGCGCCGGGATTCCGCCTTATGAAATCAAGGATATTATTACGGTAGTAAAGGCGTATTCCAGTGCAGTAGGAGCCGGAGAATTTGTCAGCGAGATTTTTGGCGAAGAGGCGGACGAACTGAGACGACGCGGCGGTGACGGCGGCGAATTTGGCGCGACCACCGGACGCCCAAGGCGGATGGGATGGTTTGATGCGGTAGCTTCCCGGTACGGCTGCCGGATGCAGGGGGCTACAGAAGTAGCTTTGACGGTGTTGGATGTGTTAGGCTATCTGGAGGAAATTCCGGTATGCGTCGGTTATGAAATCGACGGGAAAGTAACAAAGGATTTCCCGACGACGGCTTCTCTGGCAAAAGCAAAGCCGGTGTATGAAAAGCTGCCGGGCTGGAAGTGTGACATCAGAGGGATTCAGGCATATGAAGAGCTGCCGGAGAACTGTCGGAAGTATATCGAATTTATTGAAAAAGAATTAGAGGTGCCGATTACTATGGTATCGAATGGGCCGGGACGAGAGGAAATCATCCGTCGGAAAGCCGAATAGAGCGTAAGAAAAAGGAGAAAGGGAAAAAGCAATCCGAAACAGATTGCTTTTTTCCATGTATAACGAATTCTATAAAAAGAGAAAGGATCATACTATGGCAGAAATGACAAAGATCGGCGCTCATGTGGGAATGTCCGGTAAGGAAATGTTTGTGGGATCGGTCAAGGAGGCTCTTTCCTATGGGGCGGATACTTTTATGGTATACACAGGCGCGCCGCAAAATACCAGGCGGAAGGAAATCAGTGAGCTGCGGATACCAGAAGGATTAAAGCTGGCAGAAGAGAACGGGATTTGCGATTTTATTGTGCATGCTCCTTATATCATCAATTTAGGAAATCCTGCCAAAAAAGAAACCTGGGAACTGGCGGTCAATTTCCTGACGGTAGAGCTGGAACGGACGACAGCGCTGCACGGAAGATGCCTGGTTCTGCATCCAGGCTCCCATGTCGGAGAAGGAGAAGATGCTGGTTTGGCAAAAATCATCGAAGGCTTAAACGAGGTATTGAGTAAGGATACCATTCCTTATATCGCCCTGGAGACAATGGCTGGAAAGGGCAGTGAAATGGGAAAAAGCTTTGAGGAACTGGCAAGGATTTACGATGGCGTCAAATATTCGGATAAGCTGCGTGTCTGCTTTGACACCTGTCATGTCCACGACGCCGGGTATGATATCATTCATCAGTTTGACGAAGTGATAGAAACGTTTGACCGTCTGATTGGAAAAGAGCAGATCGCAGTCTTCCATATCAACGACAGCAAAAATGACTGTGGAAGTCATAAAGATCGGCATGAAAATATCGGGTTTGGGAAAATCGGTTTTGAAGCGTTGCAAAAAATTGTATTTCATCCGGACTTTTTGGCAGTACCAAAGATTTTAGAAACGCCTTATGTACCGGACGAGGCAAGCGGGGAAAAATATGCGCCGTATAAGCTGGAAATCAAGATGTTAAAGGAAGGAAAATTTTGGCAGGATTTAAAAGAACAGGTAATTTCCGGAAACCATAGATAACCCCTTTGGAG
>CAJUFW010000224.1 GCA_910585655.1 uncultured Lachnospiraceae bacterium | reverse complement strand
ATCGAGTAATGTGACTGGAGTTCAGACGTGTGCTCTTCCGATCTGTGAAAACCGGAGTTCTTCACTCTTTCTTTTCACAGCCCCTCCGCCTGCGGCGGGATGCACACTCGCGCAAATTCTACTTTGTGGAATTCTATTTCATTCCTGCCATAAATGCTTCGATCTCGTCCGGATCACGGATAATTGCTTCGGAGAGTACCTCGCAGCCGGTTTCCGTAATCAATAAGTCGTCCTCAATCCGAATTCCGATTTCCCATTCATCGATATAAAGTCCTGGTTCGTCGCTGATCACGGCTCCCGGACGAAGCTTTTTGTTCGCGTCTACGGTTACATCGTGTACGTCGATCCCCAGATGATGGGACACGCCGTGCATGTAATATTTCTCGATATCCTCTTTGTTCTCAATCAATCCTAAGCGAATACAGCCCTCTGCCAGTACGTCCTTACAGATCTCATTGAGTTCCTTTGTCGTCATACCTGGCTTTGCCTCTGCAGCGATTCTACGATTTGCCGCCAGGACAATCTCGTATACCTGTCTCTGCCGCTCGCTAAAACGCCCGTTTACCGGGTAGGTTCTGGTAATGTCTGCATTGTAGCCCTGATACCTGGCGCCTAAGTCCAGTAAAAGCAAACTGCCGTCTTCACAAGTATCCCGATTCGTATCGTAATGCAGCATCGTTCCATTTTTCCCACTGCCGGAAATCGTCGGGAAAGCCGGTCCTTCCGCTCCCTGATGAAAAATACTGTACTCAAATTCAGCCTGCGCCTGATATTCCTTGCTTCCTGGTCGCAGGGTTTTCATCACCTGCTGCAACGCCTTGTCCGTAATCTTAATGGCTTCCCGGATACACGCCACCTCTTCTTCCTCTTTTTGCATCCGCAGAGCCGCAATCAAAGGAAAGGCATTTTTTACACGGATACCTGGATAGGCTGCCGCAAATTCTCTGGCTTTTTTCAGGTTATAGCTTTCCAAATCCTGCGCCTGGTGACGATACGTATCAAAATAAACCGTCTCTACATCCTCTCTGGTCATAATCCGGTTGAGTGTATCTTCCAGGCTGTCTATGTAATGTACCTGTCCCGGCTTTTCCAATGCTGCCGCCGCCTGCGCCTCCTCTTTTGTCACTTTTCTGCCGTACCAACGCTCGGCATCCGGTTTCGGCTCCTCAATATAAAGCGTTATCTTCGGCTCTTCCAACGCCTTGTCTATCAGCAGCGCCATATTATCCCGGCGCAGCCCCGTCAAATAAAAAAAGTTCCGATTCGCCTGAAATGGCGCGTACTCATCCGCGCTTACATGCTGTTCGATTCCGGAATACAACACCAGAATAGAATGTTCCTCCATCTGATCCAGCACCTGTTTTCTACGTTCTACCAATCCCATCGCCTTTTTGCTCCTTTTCTCTGTTTACTTTATAAGAAAAATCTGATTTCTTTTTCAGTATACTCCACACACAGGCAAAAGGCAAGCCCCATGCGCAGAGCTTCTCCGGATTTGTTCCTATCACATAACATTTCTTTTTTATACTTATTTCCTTATCTCCCATTTGTATCAATTTTAATAAATTACCGGGCAAATAGTGTAGTAATATTGAATTATTCTACTCTAACGCCATTAACTTGACTGCCCTGTAGGACTTTTCAAAATGCTATTCCATTACAAATTTCTAGCAAATTACTTTCCATTTGTTTTTCAATCTCAATTACGGATTTCCTATAATATACTGCCAAAAATTCCATCACTTCCGTATCCCATGGCATATACAACATTCCATCCTTTTTAGTAAACGGAGCATCTGTTTCTGGTAAGATTTTACTTAATGGTATCTGCATGATTATGTCTCTTCCCACTTTGGAATAGCACATTTGGGGATTGATACTGAACCAACATCCTAATGATAAAGCCTTCTGAAGCTCGTTTATATTCCCAGTAAACCAATGAATTATAGGCACATTCTTATTTAAACTTTTTCTATACATTCTAATACATCTTTAACAGCACACCTTGAGTGAATGCTAATGATATTTCTTCGCTTGATTTCACCGAATACTGCTAGCGGATTTTTATATAAATCCAAATGGCAATGAAAATCTATCATATAACTTTATACTCCCTTAACAATGCTTCCATCTCTAACAACCCACGTTCAGCAGCAAAAGATAGTACTTTATCTCTGCTAAGATATAATAATGGGCGTAAATCCATTCCACTCAATTTTGGTTCAATCAACAACCATTTTATAAGCCTTGGATTCCCTTTGATATTATCAGCATTTACCAAAATTCCAGCCAACTGATCTGCGATTAAAACAGATTCTTTCATAAGCGTCTTTGTACTGTTATCAAAAACTGCTTCAATTTTATTCACAGTTATATCATCTTCCCAAGCTTTGGACAACATACTACTTAGTTTACTTTGTGCAGCAGAAAAAATTTTTGTTCCAATTTGCCTCTTCTAACCTCCAATTCCATAAATAGAAGAACTATGTACACTTTTACTTCTGCAATTCCCAAATGCGGTATTTTTATTGGCACTTGAATCAGTTTATCAAAATAACTTGTAACTAACCCATCCAATAATTCTACTCTATTAAAATAAGCTCGTACTCCGTTTCTAATCATCTGTTCATCTGCAGCAATAATAAATGCTGTCCTCTTCACAAATAATAGTAATCTCATTGCTTCTAATGTCGAAATTGCTGTTTTCGGCAAGCACCGATCTAAATCATCTACTAAAACAACAAGCTTCACTCTTAGTTGTCCAAGTATTTCTTCAAATTTTTGCCTCCTCATAGCCCTGATACAACCATGCATTGAATTCAAGAAATATGTATTTATTGTCCTCACCAGATTGTTCATTTAAATCCTTGCCAATCATTTTTACCATGGACGATTTTCCGGCACCCCAACTTCCAGATACACCTATAGATATGGGATTATCTCCTGACTCAATAATCAAATTCGCAACAGTCTTTGAAACAACTGAAAAATGCAGATAATCTGTTGTAGTTTCAATATCATTCCACATATATTTTTCTCCTAATATCTATTTCTTTACTCCCCATTCTCCAATAAAAATGGATGCTGCATAGAAAAAATTGCTTTCTGTCTCTCAATCTCTGTTTTTAACTGCTCTTTCGTAGGCAAATAGGTCAAATACTTCGACATAAACAATCTGTTATTATCATGAAGCACCGAATATCTGGCAATATCCTCATCCGTTTCTGAACACAATAAAATCCCAATGGTAGGATTATCTCCCTGTCCCCGCTTTAAATCATCATACATCCGCACATACATATCAATCTGACCCACATCCTGATGGGTAATTCTGCCCATCTTCAAATCAATTAGAACATAACATTTCAGTTCGATATTGTAAAAAACAAGATCTAAATAGTAGTCTGAAGTTTCCGTTACAATATGCTGCTGACGAGCCACGAACGCAAATCCTCTGCCCAATTCCATTAAGAAATCTCTAATGTGTGAAAGAATGGCAGATTCCAAATCTCCCTCTAAATAGGTATCCTCATTTTTAAAACCAAGAAATTCTGCAATCACCGGACTTTTAATCAATTCAAATTGATTTTTCTGATATTCTGCAGTTTTCTGCTTCATCTCTTCAATTACAGCATCTTTTTTGGGTGATTGAAGAAGTCTATGATAATATTGCGTACTGATATTACGGTCTAAGGTTCTTGAACTCCAACTTTCGTCAACAGCTTCTTTCATATACCAATAGCGTGCATTTTCATCTGAAACACGAAGAAGACTCCTAATATGCGTCCAGTTAAAATTGTGAACGCATGCGTTCACAATCTGCTCATCAGGAAAGCACTGATAAAATTTGATGTAATAATGCAAATTCCTTTTAGAATAATTTTTGCCATACTCCTTTGTCAAATCGTCTGCCAATGCAGAAATTAAACCTTTGCCATACTCTGCCCGTTCACTGCCGCCTAATTCCTGCTCTACAATTCTTTTTCCGATGTTCCAATAAGTGAGCAACATTGCCTTATTAGAAGCACTATAGGCTGCTTCTTGTCCAGAAGAAATAATGCTTTTAATTTCTGTAATAACTGATTGGTATGGCGTCAAATGATTTTCCATCATGCCACCTCAATTTCCCATAATAATTATATTTTAGCTTGCTTTTCCTGTCATTTCAAGGCTCTTTCAAAAATGGTGTAGCAGTGGTGTAGTAAGTGCCTGCTTGAGCCGTGAAATTATTGATTTTACAGGCTTTTCCAGAACATTTCAAGATACTGCCGTGGCA
>CAJUFW010000223.1:3212-4283 GCA_910585655.1 uncultured Lachnospiraceae bacterium | reverse complement strand
CCACAAAGTGGAATTCTCGCGCCGAGCGCGGTTGTCTTACGGCAACATCTTCCATTCGCGCGAAGTGTGCATCCCCCGGAGGGCTTTTGTATGATAAGGAAGTTCGGAGAACTTTCCTATCATACAAAAAAGGAAAAGCCAGCCAGATGCAGTCTCCCTCGCACCCGGCTGACTTTTCCCTATCTCTATTTCTTTCCTAAAACGTCAAACTGGACTTTTTCGTCAGCAATCTAACCGCCGTCACAATCATCGTCACACCCATTGCCACGGCTCCTGCGATCAGGCAGATTCCCAAAACCAGGTTGAGGACACCTGCATGTTTCATTGTCTTATATACCTCTTCGCCCATCATTTCACCTCGTCTCCTGATTGTATCTGTCTCTCTTAGTTCCATCTCCTAATCCTCTTCTATTTGTATGATATCTGTTCCTGTTTTTCTTTCTTGGATAATTTCTTTATTCCTCTGCGCCATACTGCTCATAATAAGCATCAATCGAAGCTTTCAGGGTATCGTCAATGATCACTTGTCCCCGATATGGACGGTTATACAAATGCTCTACGACTTCTTTCATCGACACAATCGCTCCGGTTGGGAAGCCGTACAGCTCGGATACTTCCTGCAGGGCGCTTTTGGTTCCTTTTCCACGTTCACAGCGGTTTAAGGAAACCATCAGTCCCTTGATTTCAATATTGCCCTGCGCCTTTAAAATCGGAAAGGTCTCTTCAATGGATTTTCCGGAGGTCGTAACGTCCTCGATGATCACAACCCGATCGCCGTCCTGAATCTTGCTGCCCAGTAAAATTCCTACGTCGCCGTGGTCTTTTGCTTCTTTCCGGTTAGAGCAGTAACGGATCTCCATTCCGTACAGTTCGCTGTAGGCTATCGTGGTAGCGACGCTTAGCGGAATCCCCTTATAAGCCGGACCAAAAAGAACGTCAAAGTCATCCCCATACTTCTCATGAATGGCTCTGGCATAATATTCGCCCAACTTTCTTAGCTGAGAACCGGTCACATAAGCCCCTGCATTCATAAAAAACGGAGATTTTCTGCCGCTTTTTAACGTAAAATCC
>CAJUFW010000223.1:0-3202 GCA_910585655.1 uncultured Lachnospiraceae bacterium | reverse complement strand
CAAATTTTAATACGTTACTGTCTACCATAAATTCGATAAATTCCTGTTTGTATTGTTCCATGTTATCATTTCCCCTTTTTCTGGTATCGCTTTTATTCCACACAGCCAATCAGCTCTGCAATGTCCTCTATCCCATAACGTTCCATATATTGTTCGATTCCGGTTAAAACCTGAAGAGTCGCAGCCGGCTCACGGAAATTGGCAGTGCCGACACTGACAGCAGTAGCACCTGCCATCAGAAATTCGATGGCATCCTCTCCGGTACAGATACCGCCCATTCCGATGATCGGAAGCGATACGGCATGAGCTACCTGATAAACCATCCGCACGGCGATCGGCTTAATCGCCGGTCCGGAAAGACCTCCTGTTTTATTGGCAAGAGCAAAACTGCGCCGGTGAACGTCGATTTTCATTCCGGTCAGGGTATTGATTAAAGAAAGGGCGTCCGCCCCTCCTGCTTCCGCGGCTTTGGCTGTTTCCGTAATATCCGTTACATTTGGGCTTAGCTTCATAATCACCGGCTGTTTGGCATATTTTTTTACTTCTTTGGTAATTGCCTCCACAGCGGCGGGATTCTGCCCAAAGGCAATGCCGCCTTCTTTGACATTTGGACAGGAGATATTGATTTCCAGCAAATCGACCGGTTCTTTTGCCAGCCGCTCTACAACCTCACAATAGTCCTCTGTCGTCCTCCCACAGACATTGACACAGATTTTGGCATTCTGCTGCTTTAAAGCCGGAATATCGCGTTTGATAAAAACGTCAATCCCCGGATTCTGCAAGCCAATCGCGTTTAACATCCCACTGGCTGTTTCTGCAATCCGGGGAGTCGGATTTCCCTGCCACGGCACATTTGCCACACCCTTAGTAACAACCGCGCCAAGCTTAGAAAGATCGACAAACTCCTGGTATTCCAAACCGGATCCAAAGGTTCCGGAAGCCGTCATGACCGGGTTGGCAAGCTCTACCCCTGCTATGTTCACACTTAACTTTCTCACAGCTCCACCTCCTCGGCATAAAAGACCGGTCCATCCTTACAAATCCGCTTGTTCTTGACATGGGTATGAGCATCGGTCTCTTTGGATTGGCAGACACATGCCAGACACGCTCCGATTCCGCACGCCATCCGTTCCTCTAAGGATATCTGCGCTGTTATCTTCTGTTCTGCCGCATAAGCCTTCACTCCCCGCAGCATCGGCGTAGGTCCGCAGGCATATAGGACATCTGCCGACAGTCCCTGCTGCCTGATTGCGTCTAAGACATTTCCTTTGGTTCCTACGCTTCCGTCTTCACTTGCCAGATACACCTCGGCATACGGCGCAAATTCATCTGCCAGAAAAGTCGTATTATCCCGGTAGCCAAGGACAACCTTGCTTTTCTTTTTACTCCTTTGATACAACTCCTTTGCCAGTTCTAACATCGGCGGAATCCCAATCCCGCCTCCGATTAAGAGTGGCTCCTCTCCCTCCGGAGAAAAACCATTGCCCAAAGGACCCATCACTTCTATCGTATCCCCTGCTGCCAGCCTGGAAAACTCCTCCGTACCAGCTCCGGCTACCCGAAATACCAGCCGCAGCCGCCCGTTTTCTCGATCCAGCTCGCAGATACTGATCGGACGCGGCAGCATACGGCTGGCATCCTCGCAGTATAAAGCTACAAACTGCCCGGCAAGGGCTTGCTCTATGATTGCTCCTGCTTCCAGCCACATGCTGTAAATTCCGGCACACAGCTCTGTCATTTCGATAATCCCTGCTTTATATTTTATCTTCATAGTCTTTTCCTATCTTATTTCTGTTGCCCATTTCTTACTCTTTTTCCTTAAAAAATAGATGCCAAATCTGCTTTCATATCCAAAACCGCCTGTCTGGAGGCGTCGGCAAAGCCTTCCTTGCCAAAGCTTTGATATTTTTCCTGTTGATAAGCAGCGATGATACCTCTTGAGGAATTGACGATAGCTCCGAGCCCGTCTTTGTTAAAATAAGGCGCCAGTTCTTTTGCTCCTGCGCCCTGTGCGCCGTAGCCTGGTACCAGAATACAAGCCTTTGGCATGATGTTGCGCAGTACCTTTCCCATCTCCGGATAGGTTGCACCAACGACAGCGCCGACATAGCTATAGCCTCCTTCGCTCATCGCTTCCTCACCCCATTCGGCTACTTTTTCTCCAACCCATTCATACAATGGTCTTCCGTCAATCAGCCGATCCTGGAACTCTCCGCTTGACGGATTGGAAGTTTTTACCAGGACAAAAATTCCCTTCTTTTCTTCCTTACAAACCTGGATAAACGGTT
Source organism: uncultured Lachnospiraceae bacterium (assembly GCA_910585655.1). GTDB lineage: Bacteria > Bacillota > Clostridia > Lachnospirales > Lachnospiraceae > MGBC131033. The sequence goes on along the minus strand of CAJUFW010000223.1, from coordinate 914 downwards.
TGACGCCATCGCTTCCCAGATACGGATTCACCGTAGCAAAATCTAGTCCGAACGGATAAAAGCTTTGGGAGGCGACTTTGACCTGTCCTAAATGCGCCACTGCATAAGCCGCGGAAGTCGATCCGATATCGCCACGCTTCACATCTCCGATTACGATCAGTCCCTTGGATTTGCAGTATTCTACCGTTTTTTGAAATACATTCAGTCCTGACAGACCAAACTGTTCATACATGGCAATCTGCGGCTTAACGGCTGGAATCAGCTCATAAACTGCATCGACAATCGCCTTGTTAAATTGCCAAATCGCTTCTGCCGCCCCCTCTAAGGTCTCGCCGTATTCTGCAAAAGCAGCCTCCTGCACATGCGTCGGTACAAATGCCAGCGTCGGATCTAAGCCCACGACAATCGGAGCCTCTAGCTTTTGAATTCTCTCATTTAACTTATCTATCATAGCTTTCTCCTAATTCTTTTCTTATCCTTTTCCTATTTTTTTCTGTATTTATCCCTCATACACCACGTTACCGTCTACTAAGGTATAACAGATTTTCCCGCTTACCGTCCTTTTGTCAAACGGCGTATTTTTTCCTTTAGAGGCAAATTTATCAGCATGGATTTGGTAAACGCTGTCCATATCTGCGACCACGATATCGGCAGCGCGTCCTTCCTCTAACGTCCCTTTAGGGATGCCTAACACCAGAGCCGGATTTCGACTCATTTTTTCTACTAATTGTATTGGCGTCAGTACATCCTTTTTTACCAGCTCGCTGACCGAAAGAGCAAACGCCGTTTCCAGACCGACGATTCCAAATGGAGCTTCCCGGATCGACTTGGCTTTTTCCTCGGCGCTATGAGGAGCATGATCAGTTGCAATCACATCCATAGTTCCATTACGCAGCCCTTCCCGCAGAGCCTCT
>CAJUFW010000222.1 GCA_910585655.1 uncultured Lachnospiraceae bacterium | reverse complement strand
ACCTATGCCAGTATCATGGCGGAGCAGATGGAGGTAGCCTAATGCCACTAATCTACAGTGCAGAGGTGGGTGCCTTTGTAGAGGCAGGAACGCCCCGGATAAATATGGGGGGGGGTATTTTGTGACAGCATAGGACGTATTTATCTGGATGGAGCCTGGCAGGATGTATGGCCTACTAAACTCTGGCTCTACCGGGAAGGCGATGAGTGCAACGCGGTAACAGGAGGGTGGACAGGCAGTACCGTAGCCGGCACGGTTTCTAAAGGCACAGACCATTTATATACAAAGATGAATGATTTTCAGGGACCGGAAGGGGTATATGATACAAGATACGCACAATTTTATACCAACCAAAAAGTAAACCTTACCCATTATAAGTACTTGTATATAGATGGCTACCATACAGGACAAACCGGAGAAATTGCATTCCTAGAAACCAAGAAAAACATTGTTTATACTGTCGCGGTAAAGTTAAAACGATATTTTCTTGTGAGGGGAAGCAGAGAAATAATAAAATACGATATTAGCCAACTGTCGGGAGAGTTTTACATAGCGTTATATGCTTTGTGGACAAGTGATCAGCAATTAAAAGGACAATGTTGGCTTTACAACCTATGGGTGAGTAACCAATAAACGGAAAAGAGGGACAAGATATGGATACACCAATCACACGGGCAGAGCATGAAGAGTTTTGCCGACGCATGGAGGCAGAGAACCAGAGGTTGGAGGACGAGAATCGCCGCCAGAACCGCCGACTAGAACTATTAGAAGAGAACGTCCGTCAAAATGGTATGTTAGTCACATCCGTGGAGAAACTGGCTCTTAGTATGGAAGGGATGGCACAGGAGCAAAAACAGCAAGGGAAGCGACTGGAGAAGTTAGAAGGTAGAGACGGAGAAAAGTGGAGGCAGGTAGTTGGCTATGCTATTACGGTATTGGTGGGAGCAGTAGCTAGCTATATCCTGCTTCGGTTAGGGATAAAACTATAAAAAAGAAAGGGGAAGAAAGATTATGAGTGAACAGGCAAAAAAGTGGGTAAGGGCAGCCGCTATCCGTGCAATAAAAACAATGGCACAGGCTGCAGGTGCCGGAATTGGCAGCGCGGTATTACTAAGTGACGTGTCCTGGCAAGCAGTAATCAGTACCGCAATTTTAGCCGGGATCGGCTCGTTGCTAATGTCAATCAAAGGACTGCCGGAGGCAGATGCGCCGTGGGGAGGTGTAAAGTAGTGGCTAGAGATACCACAAAGTTACATCCATTTGTCCAGATGTTAGCGGCACAACTGATAAAGGAGTGTCACAAACAAGGATTAAACGTAAAAGTTACGGATTGCGTGCGCTCAAAGGCAGAGCAGGAGGAGTGCAATCGGCGGGGTACATCCAGTGTACGATATCCGCACACGTACCACGCCTGGGGATTGGCGTTTGACGTGTGCCAAAATGATCCGAATAACGCCTTTCCATCGGATAACAAGTGGTGGGCAAAAGTTGGTGCAATTGGCAAAAAGCTGGGCTTAGAGTGGGGTGGCGACTGGAAATCCCCGGTAGATCGCCCGCATTTTCAGTTAAATTGCTATACTTGTAATACAAACTGGTGTGCCAAACTGATACCAGCTTATGGCAACCCTGCTGCATTTTTCCAGCATTCGGATTTTAAAATTAGTACGCCAAAGTTGCCCATTACCTCGAAAAGCAGCCGGAAAAAGATTTTATGGCTGCAGGTGCGGCTGAACTGCCAGTTCGGCGCCGAGCTAGTGCTAGATGGCGTCTATGGACAAGCCACGATAGCAGCAGTAAAAAAGTTTTGGCGGCAGCGCACTGGAAAAAATTGCACCGGGAAAAAGGTAAGCGTAAACTGCATCCGGCTGTTGGTCTAAAGCTTTAATATGTTTTTCGCCTATAGTAATGCCCCTAAACATTATATATAGGAGGGAAAAGTATCATGGACAGCTTTATCAGTTGGGTAGGAGGAAAGAAATTGCTCCGGGAAAAAGTAATGGAGCAATTTCCGGAAAAAGGAAGTTACAAAAGATACGTAGAAGTATTTGGAGGGGCTGGCTGGGTGCTGTTTGCTTCGGACAAGCACGCCGAAACAGAGGTATACAACGATCTGGACGGAAATCTGGTAAACCTCTTTCGGTGCGTCAAACATCATCCGGAAGCCCTCCAAAAAGAGTTGGAATATACGTTAGTGTCCAGAGAACAGTTTTGTGACGCCCGTGATTTAGTAAGAGCGCGCGGAACAACAGATCTACAGCGTGCAGCCAACTTTTTTATTTTGATAAAGGAGAGTTTTGGCAGTGATATCCACTCTTTTGGCAAAATAAAAAAGGATATTCAAAAAGCCAGCGAATACCTTACTATAGCTGCAAAAAGGCTAAACGGAGTGGTGATCGAAAATCTAAGCTACCAGGAGGCGATTACCGGATATGATAAGCCGGATACGCTGTTTTACCTAGATCCACCTTACTACAAAGCAGAGGATTGCTATAAAAAGCGCTTTACCGCCCGCGATCACGAAGAACTCAAGGAACTCTTAGATACTATCAAAGGCAAGTTTGTCTTATCTTACAATAATCACGAATACATAAGAAAACTATATAAAAAATATCATCTGATAGAGGTAAGTAGAGGAAACAACCTGCTTTTCAAGGCGGGCGCACCTTACCAAGAACTGATTATCAAAAATTTTTAAAAAATCTATCGGGGCATTACAATAGCCAAAATCAAACAGTAGAGGGCGGTGGGGCTATCCTACCGCCCAATCCTAAAGTTATGCGATTAACTTATCAATTTCGGCGATTCTTGCCAAAAGACGTTCTTTTTCTTCCATAAGTTTCTGCTTGTTAGTTTCTTCCTCCATCACTTCTATAGTGATGAGATTTCCGTATTCCGGTTTGCCTTTTTCAAAAAGCGTTTTGTTTACATTGGAGAGGATTACAATACTACCAGCCTTTACAATACTAGTCCAGTTCCGGGTGCTTCCGCCACTTGTTACGCCGCCAGAAACAAAAGCAACATCTTCGCCAGGTCGTGCGCCGCTGTCGCGTCCATAGGCGCGAGCTATGGTTTTTCCAAATAAAGTAACGCTTGCACAACGTTCCTCGACTTCCTCATTAAAAGTAATCTTTAAAGTAATACCGATGTTTTCCTCTACATCTGTGTAGCCATAAACATCGGACATAATCTCTCTTACTGCTTCAATCGCCGATTCCGGCACTATCCAACATTTTTCTGTCGGATTCCACCTAGCTCCACCAATCCCCTTTTTAATTTTGGCAACAAAATCTTTGTTGTACGGGCTATAAATGCTTGCTTTTCCTTCTTTTACGATAATATCCAACACTTTCTTTTCCTCCTTTTTTGCAGGTAGAGTGACAATCGCCTTTGCCTCTGTCCATGCTTTCTTCAGTCCGGAGGAAATCGTCATTCCTGCCTTTTTAACTAACTCCCATGCCCTTCTCATGATTACTGATAAATCATATTTTTTCATGTTGTGTTGATTTCCTCCTAAAAATTTTATTTTTGTTTCCTGCTATGGTTATAGTATATCACTTTTGAAAGAAATAGTCAAGCACTTTTGTAACTTTTTTAAGAAATATTTTTGGTTGACTTTTTTTAGATGATGATATAAGATAAAGAAAAGGAGGTTTTGACATGATACGATATAAAATCAACGTAGCAGATGCTTTGGAACGGGTAGGATTTAATACGTACAAAGCAAAAACGAGCGGTCTACTAAGTCAGGATACGTTAAAAAAGCTAAAAAACGAGGATACTACAGTATCTTTGAAAAGCATTAACAGCCTTTGCGTGATTCTGGATATGGAGTTAAAAGATATTATATACTTTACAATGTCAGAGGAGGAGAAAAAAGAACGAGAAAAAATAATTTAAAATCTTTTGAAAAAGGGCTTGACTATTCCTTTTAAAAGTGATATAATAATAACTGTCAAGAGGGAAACCACTTGATAGTAACCAAAGGGCAGAGGGCAAGGGAAGTCCGGAGGGGAAAGGAGAAAATATGGAAGATATGGGAATGACCAATGAGCAGTACAAAGGAATGCTTCTGGATGAACTGGAAGATTGGCAGGAGGTTCTGGAACTTGCAGAAACGGCTAACGACAAAAAAGTTATTGCGAAAGCCGAAAAGCAGATAAAGAAAATCAATGAGAAATTGAAATTCTAATTTTAGCGGAATACAGAAAGGGCGGGCTTGCCACCGCCCCAACTGTAAAAAGAAGTATAGCAGATAGTAAAGAGAAAATCAATATAAAAAGAAAGG
>CAJUFW010000221.1 GCA_910585655.1 uncultured Lachnospiraceae bacterium | reverse complement strand
TGGGATGGTACGAAACGTTCAGGCTTGCCCGGACTGCCGCGGGACAGGGAAGATCATCAAGGACAAATGCCCGGATTGTCGTGGTACGGGCTATATTACGAACCGGAAAAAGATTCAGGTGACGATTCCGGCAGGAATTGACGACGGGCAAAGCATCCGTATCCGGGATAAAGGCGAGCCGGGCAGCAACGGCGGTGGACGGGGTGAACTGCTGGTAGAAGTATCCGTAAGACGTCATCCGATATTTCAGAGAAACGGCTTTGATATCTATTCCTCCGCGCCGATTTCTTATACAAGAGCGGCGTTAGGCGGCGACGTTCGGATCAGTACCGTAGACGGAGACGTTCTCTATACCGTCAAGCCTGGCACACAGACCGATACGAAAGTCCGGCTGCGCGGAAAAGGCGTGCCGACGCTGCGAAACAAAGAAGTACGAGGAGATCAATATGTAACGCTTGTCGTGCAGGTACCGACCAATCTGACTGCCGAGCAGAAGGAGCTGTTAGAAAAGCTGGATGCCACGATGTCTTCCGGTGAGAAAAACAGCGGAGTGGAGCATCATAAAGAAGGAAAAGGAAAAAAGAAGAAATTCATGGATAAAGTAAACGAAAAGATGAATGAATTCTTTGAATAAAAAGAGAAGAACCCGGTTAGGAAGAAACCGGGTTTTTTGTATCGTAGGAAAGCCCTTCGGGGGATGCACAATATAATCGTTGTAGAGAAGAGGGAGGATTGTTTAATGATACCACAATGGACGTCTGATCAGATCTGGACATGGCTGCAAATTCTCCTCAGGCTGCTGCTGGCGGTGGCTTGCGGCGGTGTCATTGGGATGGAGCGGGGCAGGAAGGGAAGACCTGCCGGGTTTCGTACACATGTCTTAGTTTGTCTTGGTTCGGCATTGACGGTGATGACGAACGAATTTATTTTTCAAAAATACGGAACAGGGGATCCGACCCGGATGGCGGCGCAGGTGGTCAGTGGGATTGGATTTTTAGGCGCGGGGACGATTTTGGTGACGGGGCGGAGGAAAATCCGCGGGCTGACGACAGCGGCTACTCTTTGGGCGTCGGGCTGTCTAGGACTGGCGATCGGCGTGGGCTTTTATGTGGCGTCGTTAGCAGGCACAGCCCTGATTTGGGGAGTCAATACCTTGCTGCAGCGAGTGGAAGAGCCGTTTATGGACAGCGCACGCGTTATTTTGGTATATTTGGAGCTGCAGGATATTACGGCAGTCCGTCATGTCCTGGATTTTGCCAGGAAACGAAATATCCGCGTATCGGATATTGAACTGATGAAAGATGAAGCGGAAAGCAGCCTGATCGGAATGACCGCCAGTCTCCGGCTGACAAAGGCAATGGATCACCAGATACTGCATGAAGAACTGGAAAATGTAGAGGGAGTGGACTTTTTAGAGTTTATGTAAATAGAGTTTATATAGAACAGAAAAAATTTCCATAAAAAGAAAATGAATAATCCAAAGATAAACGGAAAAAACTAAGGACAAAACCAGGTGATGGAAGGAGAGCAAAGCCTTGAATCGGATGCTAGGGAAACAAAGCATGGTATTCCAGACAATGCCTTGCGTGACAGGATATGGAAACGTAGTAGGAAAAAAGGAAAAAGAAGGACCGTTAGGAGAGCTTTTTGATGCGGCTGTTGAGGAAGAAATGGCAGGCGGCGATAACTGGGAAGAGGCGGAAAGCAACCTGCAGGTTATGGCAGCGGATATGGCAGTAAAAAGAGCGGGAATTGCCCGAGGTGATTTGCGGTATTTGCTGGCAGGAGATTTGTTGGGACAGTTGATTGCAACCTCGTTTGGAATGAAGGAATTCGGCGTTCCTCTATTCGGCTTGTACGGCGCCTGTTCGACTATGGGAGAAGCTGCTTCTTTAGGGGCGGTATTGGTAGACGGCGGCTATGCAGACCGGGTGATGGCGTTGACGTCCAGTCATTTTGCCAGCGCGGAAAAGCAGTTCCGTTTTCCGCTTGGTTATGGGAACCAAAGACCGATGTCGGCGACTTGGACCGTGACAGGAAGCGCCGCTTTGGTGATTGAAGATAAAAAAGAAAAAGCCAAGGGCGATATCTGGATAAAAGGGATTACTACCGGTAAAATCGTAGACTATGGGATCAAAGATTCCATGAATATGGGAGCGGCAATGGCTCCGGCGGCGGCAGATTTGATCGAAAATCATCTAAAAGATTTTGGGGTGGCGCCAGAGCATTATGACCGGATTATTACCGGGGATTTAGGCTACGTCGGGAAGGAAATTCTGTTGGATTTATTAGAGCAGAAAGGAATTGATATCAGCCGCTGCCATATGGACTGCGGGATTGAGATTTTTGATCAAAAAACACAGGATACCCATGCGGGAGGAAGCGGCTGCGCCTGCAGTGGTGTTACCTTGACGGCATACGTGTTCCGAAAGCTGAAGGCAGGAGAATGGAGCCGGGTATTGTTTGTTCCAACAGGAGCCCTGCTTTCGCAAGTGAGCTTTAATGAAGGGCAAAGCGTGCCTGGAATCGCCCATGGTATTATCTTTGAAAGCAAGTAAAAAGCAGGAAAACAGGAAAGGGGCGAAACGCCGTGGAGTATCTGAAAGCATTTGTAATAGGAGGACTGATCTGCCTAATCGTACAGATTTTTATGGATAAGACAAAGCTGATGCCTGGGCGGATCATGGTGCTGCTGGTCGTGACAGGGTGTATCCTGGGCGCCGTAGGTGTGTATCAGCCTTTTGCAGAATGGGCAGGAGCAGGAGCAAGCGTACCGTTAATCGGCTTTGGCAACAACCTGATGAAGGGAGTAAAGGCAGCCGTGGATGAAAGAGGTTTTGTCGGTATTTTTGAAGGTGGTCTGAAAGCTTCTGCCGTGGGAATATCCGCCGCTTTGATTTTCGGATATTTAGCCTCGTTTTTATTTGAACCAAAGATGAAAAAATAGCAACAGCAGGAAAAGCGAAAGGCAGGAAATAAAAAGCAGGGCCCGCTTTTTATATCAATATAGCAGAGAGCGCGTTTTTTGCGCTCTCTTTTTATAGGATAGGAAAGTTCTCCAGTACTGCTTTGGGGATATCTGGTAGAAATGGACGGTGGACAGTAGGAAAGGGTTGTGGTATGATAGTTCTGTCAGGGGGATGCTTATGAAAAAAGAACGTTGGAGATGGACGCTTGTTCTGACGCCGGTATCCGTCCTGCTGCTGTATCTGGCAAGAGCCAGTTCCTTTTTTGCAGAGGAGGTTTTCGCGCGGCGGATTTACCGGGTATGTTCGGTCGTATTAAACCGGATAAGCGGGCTTGTTCCGTTTTCCGTAGCGGAGCTGCTATTACTGGGGACGCTGGTGTTGGGTGTGTATTTTATAGGAAGGTTGTTCGTCCGGCTGATACGGGGAAAACAGAAAGGGGAAAGCCAGTCTCGTTTGGTAATATTAGGGAGGTTTGCGCTGCGTCTGGCTTGCTTTTTATCGGTAGTTTTGTTTCTGTTTGTTTTTTTCTGCGGAATCAATTATGAACGGTATCCTTTTTCCTATTACAGCGGTTTAAGTCTGGAAAAATCAACGAAGCAGGAGCTGTATGAGCTGTGTGTATCGTTGGCAGGGCGCGCTAAAAAAGCGAGGGAAGAAGCGATAGAAAACGACTGGACGAACCGTCAGTTAGGAAAGAAGGCAGCAGAGGCGATGGCAGCGCTTGGAAGGGAATATCCGGTACTGGCAGGCGCTTATACCGGACCTAAGCCGGTGTTTTTTTCGCGGCTGCTTTCGATGGGGGAGACGACCGGGATTTTTATTCCGTTTACGATGGAGGCAAACGTCAATGTAGACTGTACGGATTTTACGATACCCGCTACGATGTGTCATGAGCTTTCTCATCTACGCGGCTTTATGAGGGAGGATGAAGCAAATTATATTGCTTATTTGGCATGTCAGTATTCGGAGGAGCCTTATGTCCGCTACAGCGGCTTGATGCTGGCGCTGGTATACAGCGCGAATCGGCTTTATCAAGAGGATCAGGATCTGTACTGGTCTATGCGGGAGTGTTACAGCGAGGGGATGATAGAGGACTTTAGGCGCGATGCGGTTTACTGGAGCCAATTTGAACATACGGCGATCAGCACGGCAGCCAATGCACTTAACGATACCTATTTAAAAGCCAACCATCAGAACGACGGGACAAAAAGCTATGGAAGAATGGTCGATCTGTTGTTAGCAGAATACAGAAAGGAAAAAGAGAAGGAAAATGGAACGAATTAAAGTAAAATATTTTACGGATAAGATTGAAAAACTGCGTTATATAGACGGAAAGTCAGATTGGATTGATTTGCGGGCGGCAGAGGAGATTTGCCTGAAAAAGGGAGAGTTCCGTTTGATTCCATTGG
>CAJUFW010000220.1 GCA_910585655.1 uncultured Lachnospiraceae bacterium | reverse complement strand
CCACAAAGTGGAATTCTCGCGCCGAGCGCGGTTGCCGGACGGCAACATCTTCCATGCGCGCGAGTGTGCATCCCGCCCGGAGGGCTTTTTGTATCATAGGGAAGTTCGGAGAACTTTCCTATGATATAAAATATCATACAAAAAACGTCCCCGAATCATTCGGGGACGAATCGTTATATTTGGGGGACGAATGGTTTTTGCAGTCTCATTCTACACCTGTGGTATTAAAATTTCCGTTGTAAAAGCTCCATCCTCGCTGTTCCGGCTCAAATAGCCCTCCAATCGCTCAATAATCGTATCAATCCTTACCAGCCCAAAGCCATGCCCCTCTCCCTTTGTCGTCCGAAACCGACCTCCTGCTTTCTCCATTTTCCCGGAAGCGGTAAAATTGGTAAAAGAAATATAAAGCTGCGTCTGTTTCATATCCATATAGACTCGAATTCTCCGCTCTGCCTCCGGCAACGCCAGACTGGCTTCTATCGCATTATCAAACAAATTTCCAATAATCACGCACAAGTCCAGCTCCGACATCGAAAGCTGCACCGGAATATGGGCGTCTACTTGTACGGCTATGTTTTTCGATCTTGCCAGGGAAATTTTACTGTTTAAAATCGCATCTGCCATTGCGTTCCCCGTTTTTATCACCGTATCTACCGTATTCAAATCCGTATCCAGCTCATCCAGATACCCCTTTATCGCTTCCAAATCCCCATTCGCCGCATACGCCTTCATCGTCTGGATATGGTTGCGGTAGTCATGCCGCCAGCCGCGGATCTGCCGGTACATATTTTCAACTTCCTGATAATGCGTCTCAATCAACTCCCGCTGATAGGCAGCAAGGCGCTTGTCTATTTGTCTGGAAAAAAACGACATCTATCCCTTTCTCCCTTCTGTCTGTAAACTATCCTAAATACTGGTGAACTATCCTTTCTGCTTTATCCGGGCATAGACATATTGTTAAGAATATGCAATAATTGCCCGATTCAAAGCTTCATAAGCACCCCGCGGAACGGGCAGCACCGTTCCATCCGCCAGCACAAGCTCCGATTTTGTCACCCGCCTGATATAGCTTACATTGACCAGCAGCGAACGACCTACCCGGTGGAAACGCTCGTCTAACAGAGCCTCAAATTCACGAAGAGGACGCTTTATCGTATATTCCTGCTTACCATATACCGTCACATAATTCTGCCACACCTGCAAATACCGTATTTCATAAAACGGAATCCGCACCATCTCACCGGATAGCTCCAGATTCAGACAACGTTCATTCTGCTTTCTCTTTTCCCAGGCTCGATCCATTACCTCAAACAGCTTCCCCTCTTTGACCGGTTTTACCAGGTAATGCAGCGCCGCCACCTCATAACCCTCTGCAATATATTCCGAATACCCCGTAATAAAAACAATCTGCACCGTCTCATTCTCCCGGCGTACCTTTTTTGCCATCGTCACGCCGTCCATCCCGCCCATCTCGATATCCAACAGCAGCACATCAAAAGCCTTTTCCTCCGTATAGCGAAAGAAAAAAGCCTCCGCCGAGGGAAACTCTTCTATCTGAAGCGAAAGGGCGCGCTTCCCCGCCCACGCAGCAAGCAGCCCCGCTACATATTTGGTATCTATGGCGTTATCGTCGCAAATGGCAATCCGGTAGGGCATGGTATTCACCTCTTTCGCTGTCTTTTATCAACAGTATCAGTATATCAGTTTCTGCTCTTTTTTCAAGGTGGAATTATAAAATAGAACCTGATGATATTTTATTACAGTTATTACACCTGCCTTTCCCGACAATACACCCCAATCGCCTGTCTGACAAAATCAGCAGTTCCCTCTCCACCTGCTTTGTCAATATTAGTTCTAAAGCGTTCATCACATACGTACATTTCACCCAATCCATTAAGGATTTCATCCGTACATACATAATAGTGATCCGTAATAAATTTCTGTAATGCAGAGATTTTCTTTTGTACCTCGTCGGAATCAGGCGTTAAATGCTTTAGTCCTCCTAATTCCGAAAACATGCTCATCAGTTCCTTTGCAATCTTATTATAATCACTCTCCTTTCGGGCAATATCTTTTTGCTTATATTCCTGATAAGCTTTCGTATCGCCCCATTTTGCAACAACCTCTGCCTTATACTTTTCCATTTCGCTCTGGTCAAAAACATCAAAATTCATGATGGTCACTCCTTTGTTTTGAATTTCACGGGCAAAGACAATAAGCTCCCCTATATGCTTGTATTGTAATTCCAGCAGCTCAATTTGCTGCGCAATTGCTTCTGATGGATCAAAATCAGGGCTGTCCAGAATTACCTTGATTTCTTTTAAAGGAAACTGTAATTCACGAAACAATAAAATATTCTGCAAACGGCTAAGCGCGGTATCGTCATACATGCGGTAGCCTGCTTCTGTTACTTTTGTAGGTTTCAAAAGTCCGATCGCATCATAGTGATGCAGTGTGCGCACACTAACACCTGTGATTTTGCTTACTTCTTTTACGGTTCGCATCCTGTATCCCTCCCATGTAATTCTATTTTAATCTATCACGTTACGTCAGAGTCAATAGGTTTTTATACTATTTCTTCCCTTCGCGCGAGTGCGCATCCTGCCCGAAGGGCTTTTTGTATCATAGGGAAATTTGGAGAATTTTCCTATGATACAAAAAACTGCGGAAAATCCGCATTTTCATACAGTTTTCCCGCAACTTCCCTTTTTTAAAAAAGTAACTCTCTGTCACTCTTAGCTTTCTTTCTCCCCTGCTTGCTTTTGTCTCATCAGAATCACCGCAAAGCAGCCAAACAACAACGCGATCGCCACTACGAGAGTAATCCATGGATTCCGGACAAAACCGGCAACCAGATACCCGACAAAACATACCCCTGCAACCAGAGTTGCATATGGAATCTGTGTCTCTACATGACGAATATGCTCACACTTTGCTCCTGTCGAGGAGAGAATCGTTGTATCGGAAATCGGAGAACAGTGATCTCCATAAACCGAACCCGCCAGCGTCGCGCCCAGCGCAGGGATCAAGATAGCCGCACCGTCTCCCTCCGCACAAATCATCGAAACAATCGGAATCAAAATCCCAAAGGTTCCCCATGCCGTTCCCATGGAAAAGGACAAAAACGCTGCTACAATAAAAATCAACGCCGGTAACAGACCCATTGAAATATGAGAAGCGCTTACTACACTGCTGACAAATTCTCCGGTTCCGATCATTTCCCGGCAAACGCCGCTTAACGACCAGGCAAACACCAGAATCATAATCGCTGGAACCATGGATTTTACCCCTTGTGTTACACCGGACATAAATTCCCGGAAACGAAGCAATTTTCTTGGAATGTACATTACCAGAGCCACCAGCAAAGCGGCAAATGCTCCCAAGGTCAGCCCTGCAGTCGGATTTTCTCCAATCGCTTCGGTAAAAGCTGTTCCGCTAAAGAACCCGCCGACATAAGCCATCCCCAAAATCGAAGCGATAACCAAAACTACAATCGGTACAACCAAATCCAAAACCGAACCTTTTCCCGATATCCTAATCCCATCCAGTTCCTTTTCTTCTTCCTCTTCTGCATACGGCTTTTCTGCAGCTTCTTTTACTGCCTTTTTCATCGGTCCAAAATCGAAATTGGTCAGGCAGATAAATAAAACCATAATCAAAGTCAGCAACGCATAGAGGTTATACGGAATTGTCTGTACAAACGCATTGAGTCCCCCGGCTGCCCCTACGTCGGAAGATACTGCCACCGCCCAACTGGAAATCGGCGCAATAATACAAACCGGAGCTGCCGTCGCGTCAATCAGATACGCCAGCTTTTCTCTGGCAATCTTATGCTTGTCCGTAATCGGACGCATTACCGTCCCCACTGTCAGACAGTTAAAATAGTCGTCAATGAAAATCAACGCACCCAATACGGCTGTCGCCAGCTTCACGCTTATCGGACTACGGAATTTCCCTCCTGCCCATTTTCCATAGGCTCTCGATCCTCCTGCCATCGTCACGACTACTACCAGAGACCCCAGCAGGGATAAAAACAGGATCATGTATCCGTTGTCCCCAATTTTGTAAGCCATCATATCAAATACATAATTGACAGCCACCATAACATTTTCCCCCGTAGAAAAGCAATAGATTAACATACCAGCCAGAATACCGGAAAGTAAAGACGAAAATACCTCCTTGGTCAGTAAAGCCAATACAATAGCAATCAGCGGCGGCAGGATGGAAAGCCATCCTACTTCAATCATTTCAACACCCATCTCATTTGTTCCTTTCCCTTTTGATTACAGGTAAAGGTTTATTGCCTCTTTTCCTGCAATGCCTTATTTTCAGTAAATTTCTTGCTCTCTTTACTGTTACAGCCATTTTAGCATAGTGAGAAAGAAGCGTCAACGTACAGAAACATTTTTCCAACTGCAAAAATAAATAAGAATCCTGCCCGGAGGGCTTTTTGTATGATAGGGAAGTTCGGAGAACTTTCCTATCA
>CAJUFW010000219.1:921-4517 GCA_910585655.1 uncultured Lachnospiraceae bacterium | reverse complement strand
CATGGATTCGGATGATAGAAGATGCTCAGCAGTATCATGGGAGTAGAACGGATAAGATGTAAAAGGGGATAAGCAGGGAAGGAAAGGAGAAAGGACGGGACGGTCTTACCGATTGATCCTGACAAGGAATTGGAATCCAGTGGAGGAAAAGCATGTGAGGTAGAAGATGCCAGGCGAGCAGGGGATTATCAATTATGAGCCAATACCAACAGAATGGGTGTCCTTACAACAGATGAAATTGGTATGGCAGATCGTCTTAACTTTATTGAAGCAGATGACGATATTATTGTTATCTATCAGGACTATAGCATCGGCATACGCAACAAAATGTTTATTGGAATATATTGGGGATAGTCCAATCAGCGGTTGGCAAAGAAAAACATTTACTCCTTGTTATATAGGAACTGAATATGGCTATGATTTAGAGAATTTAAAGAGTTATTACATTGCTGCAGGATTGGAAACTAATTTTTTAACTGATTATCAATGGTCCAAAATTAGTATTGACCAATAAAAGTTAAAAATAGTTTCAAAATAAAACAGCCACCAAATACGAAGAAATTTGTTTTGGTGGTTGTTTAATTATAGAAAAAAGGAGAATATATGAGGGAAAAAAATCAGAATAAAATATGGAGTGCTATTTTTTTAATTTTTTTTGGAATATTTTTGATAACAGGGTTTGATGATATAACAGTAGTCTCCAAGCAGACTGATATAGATGTTACTCCTCCTAAAAAATATATGACATCTGTTGTGTTCGGTCGTCTGGGGTATGTGCTTTATGACAATGGAACGGCGGCAGTTGTGGACGAGACTGGAGCAGTAGCTGGGCTACAGACGGAGGCAGTTGATATTATCATTCCGCCAGAAATTTCATACGAGGGGAAAACCTACCAGGTAACAGAAGTCGGTCAACGGTGCTTTTACGATGGTGTGAGTGAGGAGCGAACTTATGGTCGAATTGTGCTGCCGGATACGGTGCAGGTGATTGGAACACGGGCATTTTATCGAGTGTCCTGTGAGGAACTGGTGATTCCTGATACTGTTTGTGCAATCGGGGAATATGCGTTTTGTTTTATGTCAGTAGATAAGGATTTTTATTACCCATCAGGTTGCAAGGAAATCCCCCAAGGAGCGTTGTTTAATATACGGATAAATAAGGGAAAATTGGTAATCCCGGAAACAGTGACACGGATATGTGGCAGTGCGTTAGCGACAAACTCCCCGGTTTGTTTTTTGTGTGACACCCCAGAACTGGAGGAGCAGGCAATCGTATGGTTAAATGAGGAAAAGCTTGAAATTGGGGGGAAGCAGGGGTTTACCCTGAAAAATGGAATGCTATTAAATCAGGAGCAGACGGAGCTAATCAAATGCTTGAAGGTGACGGAAGAGGTAGTTAAAATCCCGGATACCGTGCATCGCATTTATCCATTTGCTTTTTTACATACCGATGTTCGCCATCTGCCTAAAAAGGAGAATGGGGAGATACCAGGAATACAGGTTTACCTGCCGGAAGGACTCCGAGAGCTGGAAGAAAGGGTGTTTTACCAGAGTGACTGGATAGAACAGGTTTACTTACCGGTTTCCCTGAAAAAAATTGCTGATCATGTGTTTGATAATACGGTTCGTACTCTGATATTCCAGACAGCAGAAGTTCCGGAGCTGGGGAAGAATAATTTTGTGGATGAGGTGAAAGTGCCAGATATTGCATTAAAGAGGTATACGTCTGGGCTGAAAGGGAAGTTCTCTTATAAAAAGCTCAGTACCTTTGTTATGGAGAAAGAGGAGGAGCAAAAAAAGGAGGAGCAGCAAGTACTGGAGCAGGTAATAAAGGATCAGGCTTTGCCGCCGGATATGGTTTTGCAGGATCATGTTTTGTACACCTTGTATTCCGATGGGAGTGCGGAGGTGACACGAGTGGGGGAAGAAAAGCCAGCCTGGATGGACTCTGGTATAGATGAGTTGGGCTTGGATGAACTGATGAAGGGATGGATAGGTGGGTATTTAGGAGATATCCATATTCCGTCTGTGATTACAAAGGAAGGGAAAAGGTATACAGTAACTTCGATTGGCTCGTGGGCATTTGCGGGTTCTTTTCAATGTGGAGAGATTCTTTTGCCAGAAACAGTGACGAGGATTGGGGACTATGCCTTTACTCAGCTGCATATCAGGAAGATCACTATTCCGGATTCTGTGAAGGAAATGGGAATTGGCGTATTTGAGGATGTAACAGTAGAGGAAGAATTGCGTTTTCCAGCATCTATAAAAACTGTACCGTATCGGACGTTTTACAGGGCAGCCGCTGCCAGAATAGTGATTCCCGATACCGTTACCCGGCTGGATCGATATGCAGTTGTGTTAGATCGATATGAGGGAACAGCAGGTGGTCTGCCCGGGCAGAAGATAGAAGTGATTTTATCCAAAAATCTAAAAGAAGCCGGAGAATGTTCATTTTATGCTTCTCCTAAGTATTGTGTCGTAAAGCTGACCGGAAAAGGAGAAAATGTTATACAGGACGGCATGTTGTTTAACAAAAACGAAACGGAGCTGATTATGGCATTAGAGCCAAAAACCGGAGACTATCATATTCCGGAAACCGTGCGTCGTATTCATGCTTATGCGTTTAGCGCCGTTTCCCAGGAGGTTGATCCTACCAATGGTGCAACCGGGCGGATCTGGGTTCCGGAAGGAGTCAAAGTGTTGGAAAAAGGAACCTTTCGGAATTGCTTTTGGTTGAAATCCTTGAGCCTTCCATCTACGATCGAGCGAATTGAGACCGGAGCGTGGAGCTGTGTCAGCCTGAATCAGTCGGAGGCAGGAAACGGGTTACGGAATCTGGTGATCAAAGCAAAGAATCCGCCGGAAATCATCGGAAAGCAAAAGACACTTCGGTATATCAATGTGCCGAATAGCAGTATTGCGGACTATGAGGAGGCATTGTCGGGGAAGATTGGCTATAAAAAGCTATATTAAACGGTAAAATTAAGCCGTATTCTGTATCTTGTATCTCTGCGAAGCAACGAGCCAAGTGATTGTTTGCAGCCATTTGACTTAGGAAGCAAAATATCGGACAATCTTGGTGTCTACTTTTCAGGAAATTTCACTGGGAGAAGGAGATAACGATGAAAAAATGGTTTCGTTATAGTGTTTTTTTATTATGGATTGTATTGCTATATGGGTGTGGAAGCCATAAAGGGGAAGAAGTAAAAAATAGGGAGCAAGAAGAAGTAGAAAATATAAAGAAAGAGGAAAATCTGAAAGAACTCATCCGAACATATATAACGGAAGAATTGTTAACATGGGGGGATTCGGGAGAAGTTTTTGTAAGTAAGGTATCAGAGGATCTGGATCAGGGAGACCAGAAACTGGTAGGAATAAAAGTTTTGCTTGGAGATGGAACGGGGCTACAGGGTGGTTTGGATCTTGATAATCTACAAAAGAAAGAAAAAGGGGAAAAGTATTATGGAAATATTTGGTGGTGCGAGGCGTATTCTGCTCTTACGGTAAGGCAGCAGCAGGAAAAAGAAAATCTGTATCATGAGTATTGGAAGATAGAGGAAGAAGAATGGTTTCATTTTTCCTTTTATTCGCATCAG
>CAJUFW010000219.1:0-911 GCA_910585655.1 uncultured Lachnospiraceae bacterium | reverse complement strand
AGATAGAAAAGATTTGTAAAAGAGTATGGGAGGAGAATAATTTTCTATATAACGAGGATGAATATAAAGAATATACCTTCAAAGCCTGGGCAGTGAAAGCATCGCCGTTAGAAATTGCAATAACGATAAGTGAAAATATTGCCCCGAATGATAATATTTATTTGTTTAAATATAGTCTGACACAGGAGCAAATAGTACATGTCGGGTATATAGGGGGAGAGGGTCAGGATAAATTATGGGAGATGTTTACAGAAGAAGACGCCATTTATCTGGGAGAGGGAAGCTTTGCTACAGAAGAAGGGGCAGAACCGGAATATGAGACTGGTCCGGAAGCAGAGAAAATACGGGAAATATGGCAGTGGTCGGTGGAGGAGCATTTAAAAAAATATGGAATGGGGGATTATATTCGGATTGAGATAGGGCAGTATCAGGATATTTATCCCAGACTTTGGGCAAAGGTTTACTATGAGGAGGGTTATTTCTGGGTGTATTCGTATGGGACGAGGCTGGGAGAATTAACGCCTGGTTTGGTGGCAGATGACTATCAGGGGGAAATGATAACTTTTATAAAGGAATAAAGGGGGAAAGAGCGAATGGTATAAAAACTATCACAGTGTCAGGCAATCGCAGTAGAACGGAAAAGGTTCGGTTACGATTACCTTTCTATCTTTAGAGGATCTGTTTACATAAAATTTATATATTTTCACAATAAATTTGTGGAAATAAGGCTAAAAATATAGTAGAATTTAATAGTAAAGAGGGTGCAATAAGGAAGTTAAGGAAACTATCACATATGGATATGATTTAGAGAATTTAAAGAGTTATTATGTAGCAGCAGGGTTGGATACAAATTTTTTGACAGATTACCAATGGTCAAAAATTAGTATTGATCAGAATAACTAATAAATGTT
>CAJUFW010000218.1 GCA_910585655.1 uncultured Lachnospiraceae bacterium | reverse complement strand
CGATTATCCATGACCAATCGGATGACATCTGCCGCCTGACCAAACGTAATATTGATTTTTTTATCGGCTTTTAGATTCCTCTGCTGACCGGATAATTCGGCAAATCTATCCATATCTGTCGGGCTGAATAAGTTATAAAAACCGTCAATATGATTGTAGAAAACAATACTTCCATACCCTTTTTCCATAAAGTATCTGTATAAATAATTTTCCAAAGAAAGCATATCCCATCTAATTCCGTCTGCCGTTTTGGTAGGATACACATGCAAATCGTAAATATCCCCTTCGATAAGAAATGCCGTCTTAATATCTAAAAACCTATCTAATTCCTGATGCCACTTTTCTATTTTCATACGAACGCTCCATTTTATTCTATCGTATCTACTAATAATCCGTCGGATGTAACATATACGGCACGAATAAATGCCTCTCTCTCCTCTATAGGCACAACACTCTTTGTAGAAACGGTCATTGCATGTAATACAAATTTTCCCTGAATCTCTTCTGTCCCTGCGCCTTCCTTTGCTGTCTCCAAATTGATATAATACATCTGTTCTTTATCAGCTCCGACTAACAAGGCATTTGCAACCAGCTCCGTATGTGTGTTGCCATCAAGGTCAAGGCTTACTATGTTTACGCCATTTTGAACTAAAAATCCATCTGCTATAAAAAATCGCTGAATATGACTGGCAATATCTTTGCTTTTCTTTGTATCCATAGCGACTTGCCTTAACATCCCATCTTTTCCAAGACAAAATACGTACTTACCATATAGCATAAACTGTTCTACCGGTTCGGAAACAAATACTTCATCTAAAGCATTTTCGATATGGTACTTATGAATCGTATTTCCATCTGTCTCATCAATATAAAAAACTTCCTTTGGCGTAGCAATCACTTCCGATACTACATCCTCTGATGTAAAGACCTTATCTCCCGCTATCTTGACAACCAGCTTTTTCTTTTTACTTTGATAGGCTTCTATTGTTCCGATTTTATTATAATTCCTTTCGTTTGCTTTACAGTTTTTAGAAATTCCTGCCAGCGCCGTATTGGTGTCTATTCCCAAAAAATTCTCCTCATACCAGTGAAATGCCTGCGCATTCCCCCGTAGCACAGCATTATCATACAACGTAATCAAAGACTCATATTCTGTTGATTTTAGATAATTCTTTACTATCCTATCCTTCACATTCTTCTCTATCATAAAGAAAGCTACGATGATACAAAAAGAAACTGCCATAAAAAGAACTGTCGCCCACCGAAACTTCTGTTTTCTTTTTCCCATTCCATCACCCCAAAATCCAATATGCTATCAAAACAATCAAATAACTGACAAATGCCGCTATTCCGCCTTTATCTGTAAGCAATACCGCTCTTTCGGAAAACTGATACGTTACCGCGGCAATCGAAATAAAACTCCAAATAAGCTTTTTTACAAAAATCTTATTTTCTACAATTTGAAGCTTTATTTTCTCTGTCTCTTCTTTTCTAACGTTCTCTCTATAGGACGCTTTCCTTTCCGCTATCTCCTCTGCATGGATGCAGTATACCGTATCGTTTAGTTTTTCTATCACCTGAAGCTCTAACGTCTCAATGTCCTCAAAATCAAATAGCTCTGGCTTGTCGTCTAATGACAAGACGATATCCTCTGAAAAAATAGACCATACGTCACATTCCGGAATATTTGTGAAATTTATTCCTATATCTTTCATAAGTATGACAAGCTCATACAAATATCTTATGGAATCAGAATGATAAAAACTTATTTTCTGAAGCTTATAGAGCATTTCTACCTCACCATGGCAAATCACTCTGTACAAATTCCTGATACACTCTTCTAAAAACGGAATAATTTTCCTGACTTCCAAAATCTGTTCATAAGTTGCTTCCTTCAATTTGCCCGGAGAATAATACTCCTTCATGACAGAATCCGCTCCCTCATATTTTTGAAGCGCTCTATATTCCGGCATTTCCAATATTTCCGTAATCAACAAACGTTTCTTGATTTTAGCATCATCCGGCTTGCAAGCCGTAAGCAAGGTATATAATTTCCCTGTAGCTGTTTTTAACATATCTATCATCCAATCCTACTATTCAAATGGTGTAATTTGATCTTTCTTTGTAAAATCTCCTATTGTTTTTGCTTCTATCATAGAAATCTTTGTTTTAAGAGATTGTTTTAAGTCGATTGTTTCAAAATTATCTTTTGTAGATCGCATGGCAAACACGCACCGGCTTTCTTCTCCGTCTTCTATATAACCGTTAAACACTGCGATTTCTAACCCGCCCATATAAATCGACTCAAAAATTTCCTGTATCGTTCTAAAACCGATCGAATAAAGTACCTCCGAATAAAATGCTGCTGCCTCTTCTATATTCACCATTACTTCTTCAATTTCATCCGTTTCCGAATGATAAGAATAACTTTTATTTATAGGAAAAGAATCCATATCCGTAAAAAGAAAATCTGCAATTATTTTCTTTTTGTCTCTGTCATAAGCAACTTCAAACTCGTACTCAAACTCACTAGGCGGCTTTGAACTGGTTAATACGGCGGATACGTATTGCTCCAAAGCCTCCTTTTCCGATTCCTCCAAACGTTTTCTATAACCAATAACCTTATCATTTTTTCTGTCTTTTTCAAAATCAAATTCTGCTTTAAGCTTTAAATATTTGGCTATGGCAACATTTCTACGTTCTTCATATTCTCTCAGCTTTTCCGTCGCAAAATTCGGAATTTCAAACTTTTCTTCCTTCATAAAAAGCGATTTTAAAAAGCCTAATTTATAGTCTGTTTTCTGTATGGGCGCGCTCTCTTTAAACTCGAATGGCGGAAACTCCTCTTTCACTAATTGACTGTCCCAGTCGATAGGAACAGGAATCGTTACTGCCTGATTTATGATATCCTGAAATTCCTCACGGATCTGCTGCAACTGTTCATTCCTCAGCGCTACCTGCTGTTGCTTGTTCTGAGCAGCCGCTAGCCGCATTTTTCTTTGTCCCCGAAGAAGCTGCTGCTTTTGATCTAATTGAAGAAGCAAAGCCAGTTCAAACTGGGTTCTGGCACGAAATTCACGCTTTTCTCCCGTAACTAAATTTGTAACTGTCTGAGAATAAGGATATGTAATATTCGTATTGGGCAAATTCCCGTTTTTTTCATTTTTCCATCCCATAAGTAATTACTCCTGTGTTTTTGGTGGAACAATAAGGACATCATCTACTGAAATATCTACAGATAAGCACCTATTCTTCTGTGGCACTAAAATTTTCGCTGCCTCTTTCTTAGAAAGTTTCTTCTTTTTTTTAGCTTTATTATTTTCATAATATCTAAAGCTTCCAGATGGTTTATTATTTTTAAATTTTCCTTTATAATATGTTTTCCAATCAGACGTAGGGTAATATGTTCCCTGTCCATTCATTTTATCAGAAGACCATTTACCCTTGTAACTTTCGCCGGAAGCCCATATGTATGTTCCGCTACCGCTTTTCAATCCGTCCTCAACATATCCATCATAACTATCTCCATTAGAAAATGTTATTGACATAAAACCTGAAAAGCCTCCATTTCCTCCTTTATATTCATCTCCATTTGTCAAAGTAAGTATTGGCAGACCAAATTCCTTGCCATCCTTCATATTCCTTATATAAGTTCCTTTGAAACTTTTACTAAGATAACTACCATCCCCGGAAAATTTATTATCCAAAAACGTTCCTTCTACTATATTTCCATTGGAACAGGTATAAACTCCTGTTCCAAAGTATTGATCCTCGCTCCACTCGCCGTCGTATTTTACACCATCTGTATACGTTATCATTCCCGTTCCAGAGCGTTTCCCTGAAACAAATTCGCCTACATAAACGGTACCATCCGAATAGGTATATGTTCCTGTTCCCGACAAGTGATCTTTCTCAAATTCCCCTGTATACACATTCCCATTGTCCCATACAAGAGTCCCTGAGCCATTGCGAAGCTTTTCCACTAGCTCACCCTTATAAATATTACCGTTAAAGTAATACAAGGTTCCAACACCACTTATAGCCCCTTCATAAACTGACCCAATGTAAATACCTTCCTCTAATTCGTGGTATTCCATCGTATTCTTTGCTGATAACTCTTGAGGCCCGATAAATACCACTTGTAACTTTAATATTCCATAAAATACGCCCATAAAAACAAAAGCTGCCACTAAACCAACAATTGTCAGCTTTCTTTTTCTTTTCTCTGATTTAAAATTATCTGTCACCATATCCTATCAATCTCCATTATTTGATTATCGCCTTGTATATTCTCTAATAAGATACCTCATATTTCCTTATCAATATGGTATCTATTGCTATTGCTTTTCTAACATAGATATGATTTTTTATGCCTTACTGTCATATATTTTATGCCTATTAACGAGCTTTGTCAATGGTATCTCATCTCACAAACATCCCAAGAAATTTATCCGTACAAACCATACTTCTTCTTTACAAAATATCTTGTATTTTGGGCAAAATTAACGCTTATGTTTTTTGCTTTTTTGTATATGGTCAGATATGATTTTTATATCCGTCGCCTGCCCTTGAGGTGCATAATCTTAACTGTAAGCAACACCTATATTGACGCAGGAGGGTATG
>CAJUFW010000217.1 GCA_910585655.1 uncultured Lachnospiraceae bacterium | reverse complement strand
GGCGATTTCCTCCATAGAGACACGAAGCCGTTCTGCCCGACTGTTAAACGCCTCCATACAATGCCCGATATAGACAGCATCTTCATGATACTGCTTTCCGGATTGAGCGGACTGTTCAAACTGAAATAAAATGGCGTTGCTTAAATAGTCTACCAGCTCCTGCGCGCTGCCTGCCAGGTAAGTGACGGCTTCGGTAACAACGGTATTGACTTCTTGGATATGGCTGGCTGTTTCTGAACAGGAATCTGCGAGCTGTCGGATTTCCTGTGCGACTACGGCAAAGCCCCGTCCTGCCTTTCCTGCTCTTGCGGCTTCTAAAGAAGCATTTAGTGCAATCAGATCGGTAGAGGAGGAAATAGAGAGGATATCTTTGGTTAAAATACGGATTTGCTCTACGCTTTGGCTCTTTTGGATAGCTTCATCTAAAGTAGATAAAATCTCTTCTGTTCGTGTTCGGATAGCGGCAATCTGATCCTGGGCAGCCTGTTCTACCTGTTCGGCGCGTCCGCGCATTTGCAAAGAATAGGCGGTAATGGCCGAGCATTCTTCTGCCATATCCGCAGTATCGCCCTCTGTCCCGGAAGCGCTGGTACGAATAGAGGAGGTATTTCCTGCAATCTGCCCCAAAGCTTTAGAAAGCCGTGCAGTCAGGTTGGAGAGCGCCTGTACGCTGTCGGTAGAGTTTTGTGTGCGGAGACGGACGTCCCCTACGATTCCGCTGATTCGTTCAGAGCTGTCCTGCAGCATATCCATGGTACTTTTCATAGGCGCGATTACAGAATTCCGAATAATACGAAGCGCCGCTATCACTAAAAAGATACCTAACAAAAGCGTGACGGCGCTGATAATAACAGAAGAAAGATAAACGGTATTTAAGTGGTTTTTTGCAGCGTAAGCCTGTGTGCTGACCGTGGAATAAAGGGTATTGATATGCTCCTCGGTAGCGGTGCTGTAAGCGGCTACGTCTCCATTTGCCAATTCATAGGCATATTGTGTTTTACTGTCGGCGCTCGCGCATACCAGTCCGACCAGCGCATGCTTGAAAGCGTCATAATCCTCTAGCAGCGCCTGGTACGAGGTAGAGTCTTCTGACGTCACATAAGTTTCATAGTCTGCAAGCCTTTGATCCAGCGCGGCTTCTTCCGCTTTGATTTCCTGTACCAGCCGAATCATCGTAGCGTGATCGGCAGCTACGATGTGGGACAGAGCGAGCCGATGAAGCTCCATCATAGAACGACGGATTTCTTCGAGCTTCGCTTCGCTTGCCATATAGTCATTGACAATGGTTCCTGCATTAGAATTGACGTTGTTGATATTAAATACAGCCAATATATTGGACAGTAGGGTAATCAGTCCCAGCAGAGCGATCGGAAAAATCAGCCTCTGCTGTAAAGTAAGCCTGTTTTTCATGTCATCTCCTCCAAATCATTACCGGTTTTTCCTAAGCCGTTCTTACCGCGCAGTCACACCTTCTACTAGCTGATCCAACTGCGCCTGAGGCGACAGACCGGAGGGGTTTCCCTGGAGTAAATTGCTTGTAAAGGCTGTTACCGGATCCCAAAACTTTCCGCCAATCCGCTGAAGCTGGGAAAACTCGGACTGTGCAAGCAGAGCGGCGATCGCCGGAGAAGCTTGTACTTGCGGAGAATTAGCAGCCTGAATGTTGGAAGGTCCCTGACCACGCATCGTAAAGCGGAGCGTTTGATTCTCCTCATTGGTAATCCATTCGGCTAATCTGGCAGCCCACTCCGGATACTTGGAGTAGGCATTTACGCCGATAAGTTTACAACCGGAAAAGGATGCCATCGGTATTTCCTGCCCGGCGCAGGTATAGGAAGGCAGTTTGGCAGCGCCCATATTGTCTCCCCAGATATCGGTTAGGGCGACAGAGTTCCACACGCCGGAAATCCCTGCAATCACAGAGCCGTCCTTCGCTCCGGACAGAAATTCGCTGTCCGTATAGCTGGTAAATCCGGGACTGGCAGCAAGAGAACGCATTGCCTCCGCTACATCGACTCCCTGAATAGGACCATCCGTGCTGTTCCAGGTGCAATAATTGGTCAGTCCGTCCGGATTGAGTCCGACGGTAAGACCGGTATTGCCGAAAAAAGCATAAACATACCAGCCAGAGGACCAGTCCATTGCAATTTTGCGTCCGGCTTGAGCTGCTACTTCTGCCATTTGGTTTAAGCTTTGGATATCCTCCTGTGAAAAATAGGCTTTATGATAATATAGAAAATAGCCATTGTCAGCCGTAAGGGGATAGGCGTAGAGTACATTGTCCACACTTGCGGCATCTACCGCTGTAGAAAGATTGGCAGAACGGATCTCTGCATCCTGCTCAATCGGATCTAAGGCTCCGGCGGCAGCCAGAGCGGCTACTTGGTCGTCAGCAAAAGCAAATACATCCGCACTATGCTCCAGATCCGCCAGCAAAGCATCCTTGCAGTTGGATTCGCTCTGTGCCTGATACGTAATACGAAACTCGGCTTGGTCGGCATAGTGGTTTTGGAAGGAGGTAAAAATCTCCTCTAAAAGAAACTCGTCTTCTTCGGCGCCCCAGACCGTCAATTCCACAAGGGGCTTTGTGAATTCGTCGTCTGTCGGTGGCTGCTCCGAACTGTTACACGAGGCAAGCAAAAAAAATACGGCTGTCACCAGCAGGAGAAAAAAAGAATTATGTTTCATCGTTTTGCGACCTTTCTCTCAATTCTAGCAGCATTATACTATGTTTCCAGGCTCTTTGCAACCGCTATTTTAGCAGAACGGCGGGAAAGTAGAGCTTATCAAAAGCCCCTGGAAATAAGCCAGTCTGCCGCTAAATCTGCCCACATCGCGGTATGCGGTACGTCCGGCGTTTCTTCTTTCCCATTGTATAAGCCGCCTCCGTGGGCTCCCTGCTCAAAGGTATGGATTTCATAAGGAACTCCATGTACGGCTAGCTCGTAACAGAAGTTTAAAGCAATCCGCGGATCGTCTTCATGTGTTTGGAACACAAACATCGGAGGACTGTCTACCCGGATATTTCGTACGTTATCCAGTTCGTTCGCCTTAGCCAGCTCTTCTCGTGTTATATTACCGATCGTGCTGCTGGTAGTGGAAAAGGCGCCATATAAAATCAGCGCCGCGTCAGGTCTGGAAGATACCCGAAGCAGCGGATCTTCGGCATTGGTATCGCCATAGTCGAATTTGGTGGCGGCATATCCGGACAAAATCCCGCCGGCAGAAAAACCGCCAATCGCGATGTGATCTGGTAAAATACGATAGCGTTTTGCGTTGGCTCTCAAAAACCGTATCGCCATTAGACCGTCTTCTCCAGCCATTCGGGTAGTTTCTGACTGAATATCTATCGGACCTGCGGCGTTGACATGGTAATCTAAAATCGCCACATTGATGCCCTTTTCATAGAAAAATTCGGCTACCGGAAGCGCTTCGTTCCAGGACTTGAATAAAAAGCCGCCCCCTGCGCAGACAACGAACATTCCTCTTGTACCTTCGTGCGCCTTTTTGATAGCCAGTCTGGCAGTAAATCCCGCCTCTGTACGGAGGTCTTCCATTTGGTAATCCAGTGTTTTGACTTGTTCCATCATTTGATCAAATTTTTCCCGCCTGCTCTCAATGAGCTTTTGAATTCCGGCAGCGTCAAATTGGTGCATGTTTCCATCCTCTACAGCCATAATAATATCCTCCTGTTTCTTGATAAGGCTATTTTATCATGTGCGATAAGCAAATTCAAGCGTTGTCGCGCTGCTTGTCTTCTGTTTTTTTAAGCTGGAACGTACTTTCCCGTTCTACCAGACGGAAAGGCAGAGGAGGAAGGGGGGCGGCGTCATGCTGTTCGATCTGCCCGATTAACGTCTGAACTGCCAGACGTCCGATTTCCTGTTTGTCATAGTCCAGGCTGGTAAGGGGAACCGGGGCGAGTCTTGCCAGGCTGCTGTTGTCAAAGCTGATCATCGCTATATCTTCCGGAATTCGCTTTCCTTTTTGCAGCAGTAGTTTCATCAGAGGAACGGCAATCTGGTCGTTAAAACAGATAACGGCGCTTGCCGGGCTGACGGTATCATAGACGGCTTCTGCCCAGGAGCCGTCAAACATCCGCTTTCGGTGTCCGGTGGAATACCAGAAAATACAGCCGTCGTCAATCTCTAGTTGATAGGTACGCATAGCGGCAAGGAATCCGGCGTAACGTTTCTGACCGGTAATATCGTCGGCTTTAAACACTCCGGCAATATGGCGATGCCCCTGTCTAATCAGTGTTTCCGCTGCCAGATAGCCGCCTTGGAAATCGTCGGTAGTAACGGCAGGGGCAGAGAGGTTTGGATAATACGTACAGAGAAACAGGAATGGGATGTTTAAGTTGGACAATGTTTGGTACAGCTCTAAATTTGGATTAGGAAAAGCGGATTTGGAGGCGTGTATAATAAGCCCGTCTACCGGGCTGTCAATAAATTGCTGAAGCAGTTTTCTTTCCTCATCAATCCGGTTTCTGGTGGAACGAATTAAAAAACGGTAGCCAAGTCTGGCAGTTTCTTCTTCAATTCCCTGAATCATCATCGGAAAAACATATTCGGATAAGATCGGAAGAGCGTCGTGTAGGGAAAGAGTGTGTCAGTACGTGTAG
>CAJUFW010000216.1 GCA_910585655.1 uncultured Lachnospiraceae bacterium | reverse complement strand
TTCATTACTATTTGTGCCGCCAACTGAAAGGCGGCGGAATGGAGATTTTTATGAAGAAGAAACTGATTTCTCTGTTTCTGGTACTTGCTCTGGCAGTCAGCGCGCTGTCGGCATGCGGCGGTAAAAGCCCTGATGAACCAGACAACAAGCCTACCAACAATCCATCGGACAATACGGACGTTTCCGACAATGATTCCGAAAACACTTCCGATCCGGCAGAGCCATCTCTTCCACTGACCGAAGAACCAGTTACGCTCACTATGTTTATTGGTATGGACGCCAATCTTTCCACTACCGGAAAGTCCTACGAGGACACGGATTTCTTTAAGGAAATGGAAGCACGAACAGGTGTACACATTGAATTTGACATTCCTGCTACCGGCGAGGATGTTACTGCATTTAACCTGATGATTGCCTCCGGCGAACTGACTGACCTGATTTCAAGCGGCGCCGGAACAGTTTACCCGGATGGCTTGGACGCTGCGGTAGACGACGGCTATTTCCTGGATCTGACTCCTTATATGGATAATCTGATGGCAGATTATAATAAGCTGCGGACAAAAGACGACTTTTTTGCAAAAAGCTCCATTACCGACAGCGGTCGTGTCGTAGCTGCTTACCAGATCTACCGTGAACCACAGGGACCTTGGTGCGGGCTTCAGGTCAGAAAAGACTGGTTGGATGATTTGGGCTTAGAAACGCCGGTTACTTTTGACGACTGGGAAAATATGCTCACCAAATTTAAAGAAGAAAAAGGCGCCTATGCTCCTCTTTCTCTCGGTTCTTTAGGCTATAACATCATGACACATTCCATGAGCGCAGGTCTGGGCGCTATCTGTGATTTTATGAATGTCAACGGAACCGTACAATACGGACCAATCAGCGATGGCTGGAAAGAATATCTGACGATCATGCACGATTGGTACAACAAGGGTCTGATCGATCCGGACTTTATGACCACTTCCGTTTTTATGCCGGATATGGGTATGGTGACGACCGGACAGACCGGCGCATGGGATTCCATGTATACGATGCCGTCTCTTTATGAAGCCTCCAGTACCGACGAAAATATGTACATTATTCCGGTTGCTTCCCCAGTAAAAAATGCCGGGGACGAAGTTCATATTCGTCTGCAAAATTCTATTTTAGGCGCTTATCTGACCGTATCGGCTGATACCAAGTATCCGGATCTGTGTGCAAAATGGATCAACTACATGTGTACGGAAGAAGGCGCACTGCTACAAAATTATGGTATCGAAAATGGCGGTCTTGCCTATGATGAAAACGGCAACCCGACATTTAGCGAACTGGTAATAGCAAATCCGGACGGTCTTTCCGTATCTCAGGCGCAATGCGTCTACGCTATGGCGCCAAGCCGTTTGACCGGTGATTATGACTGGAAGCGCGAGCTTTCTATCGTACCAGAAAAGGATAAAGCGGCTTATGATGTATGGGGCGCTGTCAGCGATGACTATATCATGCCTGCCGGTCTTACTCATACCGGAGACGAATCCAAAGAACTGGCGTCCATCACGACAGATATCACTACTTTTGTAAACGAAAGCACCAACCAGTTTATCACTGGCGTAAAGGATATCAATACCGAATGGGATTCCTATGTTTCTACGATTCAGGTAATGAATATTGAGCGTGCCGTTGAAATCAAGCAGGCTGCTCTGGATCGCTTCAACGCAAGATAAACGCTTTAAAGAAAACAGAATAATTCCCTCATCACAATACGGCTGCTGTACAAAGAGAAGTCCCTTCTCTCTACAGCAGCCGTTATAACGTATTAACGGAAATCTATACCACCTATAGACAAATCCTTCTTAAAATGGTATAACTATAGTCGGACAATCATAAAACCAAAAAATAAGCAAAAGGGCAGGTGAACCACATGCACAGCTATTTACGTTCGGTTGGTTTTTCCAACATCCGCAATCGAATTGAACTGGATCAGATTTTGGGTCTTGTGATGGACTCTCCTACCAGCAAAAAAACTACAGTTACCAGCGAAACCATTCGCCAGACAGAAATCCGCCGGGATTTTGGAGACCGCTTCGGTCTTACTATCCGGGGAGAATACGACGAAAAGGGTTTTTTCCATTTAGAACATTATTTCCCGCATATCATTGGACGTTTTCAGACAGCCAAAGAGGATGTGGTCGTCAATAAACGAGTGGATACGGATGCCTATACGGCGATGTGTGATGATATCCGCCTGGGGGTATCTCTGATTTTTTATCTTCAGAACTCGATTGATTATTTAGACAGCCGCAGACTGTTAAACCAATACCATACGATGATTCCTGTTACGTTGGCAGCGCTTTCTACAGAGGGTAAAATCCTGCTGCCTGTTGAAAAGGATGAGAACCAGCTACGTATCCAGGCTACCGAAACCAAACAGCGCTACAAATGGATCAATGAGGCAAAACAGGGCAGCCAGGAAGCAATTGACAGCCTAACCTTAGAGGACATTGATATCTATGCTATGATATCCCGCCGCGCTCATAAAGAGGATATTTACTCCATCGTAGAGTCTTCGTTTATTCCTTATGGTTCTGAATCCGACAATTATACCATTCTCGGCACCATTCAGGAAGTAGAGGAACACAAAAATCTTCTGACCGGAGAAGAGTTGTATGAGCTGACTGTCAACTGCAACGATTTGATCTATAGTATTTGTATCAACAAAACCGATCTGCTTGGCGAACCACTGCTTGGCAGACGTTTCAAAGGAAATGTCTGGCTGCAGGGAACGGTACACTTTACAGATTAGGAGGAGCAGAAAAGATCTTATGATTATTATTGTATGTATCGACGACCGTAACGGCATGATGTTTCATCATCGCCGCCAAAGTCAGGATCGGGTGCTACTGGCAGATCTGCTTCGGCAATGTCAGAAAAACAAGCTCTATATGAACGCCTACTCTCATGCTTTATTCCTAAAGCATGATTTATTTGCAAAACAGGCTTTGTCCACAGATATCATCACTGCAGAGGACTTTTTCCTCCAGGCTGGGGAAGAAGATTTTTGCTTTATGGAAACAATGGCAGACTTTCTAACTGCCGCCGACAAAATGCCTGCTCTTATGGATCAAATACGCGGTCTTATCCTTTATCGCTGGAACCGAACCTATCCGGCGGATACCCACTTTTCTATTGATTTGACCGACGGAAGCTGGATCCTGACCAGTCAGGAGGAGTTCGCGGGCTCCTCCCATGAACGGATCACCAGAGAAACTTATACGAAACGATTATTGCCTTCTCATACGGAAAGGAGGACGGATTGATTTATGAAACGAAATAAAAAATTTTGGAGTACGCTGCTGGTACTTCTCTGTTGTCTGGCTTTTGCTATCTATACAAAACTTACACCGGACGATACCAAAACACCGACAGGAGCAAACGATATTCCGTCTACAGGTTCCTCTAAACTCCCTGACAGCACAGAAGGTTCTTCCGTTTCTCCAAAGGACATTCCCGCCTATACAGGAGAACCCTATATTATTTTAAACGATAACCTCCCCGCCTTTACAGAAGAAGACTTAACAGACGTCTCCTTTGAAGAGTATCATGACTTGGATCACCTTGGACGCTGTACGCTTGCCTATGCCAATGTCGGAATCGACTTGATGCCGACGGAAAAAAGAGGCAGTATCAGCCAGGTGAAACCGACCGGCTGGCAATCCACAACTTATGATATTGTAGACGGAAAATATCTCTATAACCGCTGCCATCTGATCGGCTATCAGCTTTCCGGTGAAAACGCCAACGAACAAAACCTCATCACCGGCACCCGCTACCTCAACATCGAGGGAATGTTGCCTTTTGAAAATATGGTGGCAGACTACATAAAAGAAACAGAACATCATGTATTATATCGCGTTACGCCGATTTTTGAAGAAAACAATCTCGTAGCCAGCGGCGTCCAGATGGAAGCCTATTCCGTAGAGGATAAAGGAGAAGGTATCTGCTTCCATATATTCGCCTACAACGTTCAGCCCGGCGTTACCATCGACTATTCTACCGGACGTAGCTTTCTTACTCCGACAAACAATTCTGACTCGGATCAGGAGATAGCAGAAGGTGAAATCCGCGGAAATTCCCGCTCCAAAATCTATCACTGCCCTGGTCAGGCTGCCTATGAAGATATGGCAGAATCCAAAAATCTGGTGATTTTTGAAACGGAACAGGATGCGATCGATGCTGGATACCGAAAGGCGCATAAATAAAGCAAAAATTTTACATGAAATATAACCGGGTAGGAGACTAACTACTCGTTGATTAGCTCTCCTCTTATACCACTTGGTATCCCGTTTGGTAGTAAGACGGTTCCTTAGATTTCGTAGACTATCAGATAATAGTCAAGCATGGATGGATATTCCAGCTTGGCTATTATTTTATGAGGCTGTAAAAAATCCTGTGTCTATTTTTTTGCCATGCTCCCACTGGCAAGATAAAGCATTTTTCCCAAAGACACAGACTTTTTTACACCACACTACCGTAAATTGAAAATTCATCGGAACCCCTAATTGCCTATATAGTTTATTGAGGCAATGACATATTCTTTTAGAGTTGCAGGCAGTTTATGGCGTTTAATCACATCCTCACAATGTTTTTTATATATTTAGGCGTTTGCAAAACGCCACAGCCCGCATAAAATCAGGCTTTTTTCTTTGATA
>CAJUFW010000215.1 GCA_910585655.1 uncultured Lachnospiraceae bacterium | reverse complement strand
TCAGACGTGTGCTCTTCCGATCTGGTAGATTGTGCTTCTATCAAAATCATCAACCTATTACCCACCATAAAGCCCAAATCATTATAAATCTGATCCGTCAAAACATTTTTAATCGTAATATCCGTTAACTGATCCTCGGTCGTCTCCTGATACTCCGGATGAAGAACTCTGTATAATTGTATCAAATATTTTTTATCCTGAAACAAACTTGTAAAAACACTGTCCTTAATGGTACGCTTCATAAATTTTAGTGGTTCTTCCGCCAATTTCCTCACCTGCTTTCTATGTTTAGAATATCATAAAAACCTACATGTTTCAATCCTATTTCCACTCAATTTACACTCCGACTCCTCCATTCCCTCCATTTTTCACCCCAGAAACCAAAATCCGACCAAGCAGGAGGAATCCAATCCTCCGGAACTGTAAAACCCTGGAATATCCATCTTAAAACATACACCAATATGGCTAACACCACTATCCAAATGGCTGCCCTGAATAACAATAGTCGTATTCCACCACCCTGGCTTTCTAACTTCTTTTTTAAAAAAGCACGAGAGCAGGAAAGCACATAATGGCTTACGATTAGCAACGGCAAAAAGATAAGGAAACGTACTCCGGTCAGCCGGAGATCTGACTGCCAGGCATAATCCTTATAGGTACTCGGAGCGGGCAGACCATGCCTGGCTAAAAAGACCTCTGCCAGCGCTTTTTGTGTATGTACGGTTTCTACGGCTGCGCTCTCCGGCGCTATATAACATTCCAAATACGCCTGCTGCTCCTGTTCCCAGTTTTCTGATTGCGGCTGGCAGTATACGATTGCCTGCTGCTCTTTTGCCACTCCCCTTACAATCAGTCGGCGATCTCCAGCTTCCAAAGATTGTCCGACGACTTCCAGACTTCCCCAAAGAGCCGTCGCCACGCTCTGGCTGACAAGACACCCTTCTTTATCCCATACATAGTTGCCTGACACGAGGGAAGTCGGTAATGCCTCCTGCATCTCTCCCCGCCCCAGAATCAGGTTTCCTTTTATCTTTTGCCCTGTTTCCGGATTCTGGAAGGTTTCCTCCTGTCCTCCCCATAGATAAAAAAACATCCCACTTCCTGCCGTTTCGTTTTCCCTTGCCTGGCTTAGCTCCTGCCAACTGACTGCCGGGGTTTCCCATTCTAAATGAACCCCTTTTGCGCCCTCCTTTGTGTCTGCCTGTATCACGATGTATCCCAAATACCAGAGACAAAACATCGCTCCTGCCAGCCATAACCCTATCTGGCTTTTTTTGTCCTTTACACTTTCTGACATTCCATCCCTTCTATTCTTCTAAACATCCTATGCTCCTACCCTTTTTCGTCTATTACTTCTTTCTACTCCAAATCTCCCTAGTTTCGTTTTTCCTGCATGTAATGTTTCTCTACTTCTCTCTACTCCTTCTTTCGGATTCGATCTCCTTCTGACAGCGTTCGGCTGGAACTGGTAATCACCTCATCCTGTTCAGAAATCCCTCCCTCTATCGCGGCAGAGCTTCCGTCTACGGCTAAAAGTTCCACCGGAACCTGAATCACATATTGCTCTTTTCCTAAAATCCGATCCCGTTCCCGCAGCACCAGCACAAAATGACCGTCATTGTTTTCCCGTAGCGCCCCTAACGGAATACAACAATTATAATAATCCGATCGTTTTTCCAGTGTGTAGTTCGCCTGACGCCCAGCGCGGTAGCCCTCTCCGTCCTCCGGCAGCTCTGCCGTCAGCTCCAGGATTTCTTCCCCGTCCTTTACTCTCTGTGTCAGATTAAGTACCGGTACTGTAATTCCCTTGGACTTTCCGGAAAAGGTCAAAACCACCTCATCGCCTGCCTCTATGCGCCCTTCTGCTTCCTTGTCAATCTGTGCCTGATAGACCAGTCTTCCTGTACCAATCCGAAACGCCGCTGCTCCTCCGGCATAGGTCGTTCCTGCTTCCAGACTGCAACGAGTAATGGTACCTGCTATCTCTGATCGGTAAATTCCCTCTTCCTTTATTAGTAATTCCAGTTCTTTTTTCTTCTGTTTTTTCTCTTTCATCTGTTCTTCTAAGTTGTTCAGCTTTTCCCTTGACAACTGTCTGCTATCCTCTAGTTCTTTCGCCTTTTCTCCGCTTTCTGCTGCCACCTCATTCTTTGTCTCCTGCAGCTCTTTTTCCTGCTCCGTCACCTCTTGCTCTGCCTCGTTTACTGCCTCCTTCGCCTCTTCCAGTTCTTCCTTTGCATCCTCTAACGCTGCCTGGGCTGCTTCCACAGATTTTTCCGCTGTTTTTTTTGCCTGCTCTCCGCTTGCCAGCTCCTTTTTATAATCATAGGTCCCATTCTCGATCGCCTCCAAATCCTCCGATGCTTTTTTCCACTTCTGATAGGCTTTGTCCGTGACTGCTTCGAGAGTGCGAACCTCCTTTTCCTCTGCCTTACGTTGTTGCCCTAACTCTTCCTCCGCCTTTTTTAGCTCCTCCCGCTTGGCGTCTAATCCCTCCTGACTTAACAGCGTCCTCCAGACCTCTTCCAGACATTCTGCCTGCTTTTCCCTTTTTTCTTCCAGATCGGCATCTGAAACCGTATCGCCTGCCTCTTCTACTTCCTTCCTCGCCTTGGCATAAGCTTTCAAGGCGCTCTCAAAAGCATTATCCCGGCGCATCGCCTGATTTAAGCTAAGCTGATTTCCGCTTAGTGCCAGATTTGTCACCTCATCCTTGTGGTTTTGGTAGCCTTCAGTTCCTCCATACATAATAATATAAAGAGAGTCCAACAGTTCTCGTTTTTTCTTTGCCGGCTCGCCGATCCCCATAGAAGAAGTTCCCGTTTCGTTTACTAAATCTGCATACGAATTGAATTTTTCCTCGGTTCTCTGCCAATCCTGTGTTAGATCCAGCCAGGCTTTTTGCGCCTGTTCTCTCCGATACGCCGCCTCTTCTTTTCCGTCTGCCTCTGCCTGCTGCGCGTCTAAGAGAGTCTCCGCTGCTAGATCCAGTGTCTCTTTCCTAGCTTTTAGCAACTCCTCTTTGCTGTCCTCCTTTAGCAGAAGCAAATCCGCTTCCGCCTCTGCGAACTCCTGCTTTGCCTCTTCTAATCCCTTTTCTGCCTGCAGTACTTTTTTTTCTGCTTGCTTTACCCCTTTTTCTGCCTGCTTTACGCCCTCCTCCGCCTGTTTTACCCCTTGTTCGGCGGATTTTATGCTTCCATCCTCCTGCTTTTCTGGCTTTGGCATACTTTGCTCCATTTCTTCATACTGCAGTTCCAAATCCTGATACTCTTTACGTACCTGCTCTATGGCGTCTCTCAGGCTGCCTTCCTCATAACGAAACAAGGGCGTTCCTTCCTCTACAACAGAACCGGCTTCTGATAAAATTTCTTCTATTACCAAGCCGTCTGGCGGATAGACTCCGCGTTCCTGTTCTGGTTCCAGTTCTCCATTCCCTGTAAAACGGCTTACCAGGCTTTTTCCGGAAGGCTTCGCTGTCTGAACCCTGGCTACCAAAAAGGAATCTGCCGCCCTTGATAAAACAGTTCCTACTATCATGATTATCAAAAATCCTGCCAGCAGCCGCCCTGCCGTCTGTCTCCACTTTTTATCATTCATTCCTATCTCTCCTAGGCATTCTCTCACAAAATCCTGTTCCCATCCTGTCGTTTGTTACTCCTTTAATCCCATTGCCTGGATTCCCTGCTCCAGATAACTTTGCCCGTACAAAAAGACCAAAAGCGCCGGCAGGAGCATCAGCACAGAAGCAGCCAGACACAATCCTGCCTCCTCGGTTTTGATTGCTGGCAGATATAAAGATAGCGGCCAATTCACACTCGTTTTTAAATATGCCAAAGGAGCTTCCATCGAATTCCAATAATCCAAAAAATCCAATACCAGCACAGCCAGAACACCCGCTTTTGATAAGGGAATTCCGATTTGGAAAAAAATTCTGATTTCACCCGCTCCGTCTACTCTGGCTGCTTCTAACAGCGCCTCCGGTATTCCCTTTTCAAACTGTACCATCAAAAAAACCGGAAAGGCGGCAAAGCAGGCAGGAAGAATAATCGCCAAATGAGTGTCCAACAGCTTTAATTGATCCAGTACCAGATAGCCCGACACCATCGTAATCTGAAAAGGCATAATCATCAGCAGCATATAGAGAAACAGCAACGCCTTCCTTCCGCGAAAACGGTAGCGCGCTATCGCCCAGCCTGCCGGAACCGCTACCAAAAGATGCCCTGCCAGCACCGGAAGCACCTCGATCATCGAATTCCAAAACATATGGAAAAATTCCGGAGTATCCAATAAGAGTCTGATATAGGACTGCAGCGTAGGATATCTTGGGAAAATCGGCCAGGAAGCATACTCCTTTCCTCCTGCGCTTCCGGAAAATACCACTTGCAGATTTTCTCCGGCTTCCTCTGCTCCTAGAAAAGAACCGCTGACCGTCATAACCAGCGGTAGCAGCATGACCAGAACAAACGGAGCGAGTAAAAACAGCCGAATTCCCCGTCCTTTGCGCTCCCATGCTTTCATCCTTTCCTGCCCCCTTTCATTCCAGCTTCTGGCTACGGGAAAAGAGAGCCAGAACTACCGCGATCACCAAAGTCATCAATACTGCCCCGGCGTACAGTTTGGTCGTATCCAGATTTAAAAACCAGTTTTGAAACAGATGCCAAAGCAAATAGATACTTTCATGCGGATAGCTTCCGGCAATCAAATATGCCTCTCGGAACGCCTTAAAAGAATTGACCAGGGATAAAACAGCAATCAATCCACCGATATCTACCAGAGC
>CAJUFW010000214.1 GCA_910585655.1 uncultured Lachnospiraceae bacterium | reverse complement strand
CAAAGTGTGATAATCATTCGGGAAGCTTATCAAAAATTAGAACTGGATTCTTTGAATGGTACGGTCTATGAGTATCCGATAGTTCCAGGGATGCCAGAATGGGGAGAATTGCATTCCGGTGAAAAGATGTATGCTGCAACCAATATTCCAAACGAAATTTTGGAAAAGATGAATACAGAAATATTGATAGAAAGTATATTGACCCACCCACTTCTGTTTACCAGTTTGATATCGTCTGCAGATTCAGAAGGGAAGCAAGGCTTAGAACGGTTTTCACTTTCCTGTACGGCTGTGCAGGAGCTATACAAGAGAAAGGATGCCGGGATTATTTTAGTATACAGACTGATGGAAACTCCAATCAATTCTGTTGAAGGCAGAATTCTCAGATTCTTTTTGGAAAAAGGAGAAGTTCAGAGATACTTGTCTGGAAAGGTTAAAAAAGCGATTCAAGTGTATATGAGAGAAACGAAGTAATCATGTGCTGGTAGTGGTAAGGATAAGCAAGCCGTTTTTAGTTCTATATTTTCTTAATATTTGTATAAATATAATGAAAATTTTGAATTTAGAAATCTTACTATTTATTTAAAGCAATGGGAATAAAGGTTGTAAATGTTTACAGTACGAATTTTAGTTATTTCGATGCTTTGAATTATACAAAAAGTAATACTGATTAAGTGAAGAATATTGAAAGACCAACTATTAAAAGTCAAGTAAATAATTGAAAAAATTCAAAAGAAATTTTGGAAATAAAAAGAGTATAACAATAAAGACTGTTGTTAGGCAGATCGACGTGAGTAAAAAGGATTTATGCTTTTGGAACGTAAGGCTGATTGCTTTTCAGGATGGCATAAATGATGCTACACATTTTTCTGGCAACAGCTCCAACACAGGTCAGATGATGTTTGCCGTCCGCTTTCTTTTTCTGGTAATAGACACTTAATACGGGGTCTTTAAAAGAAGCAATCAGGGCGGACTGAAAAATCACTTTCCGCAGATAAGGCGATCCACGTTTACTCATTACATTGTGGGCTGCTTCAAATTCACCAGATTGTGTGATGGTAGCATCCAAACCGGCAAAAACCACCAGTTTTCTCATGATGCCGGAAATTTCTGCTTCTGTTTCTTTTACCTGTTTTTCAATAAAAGAAATTTGCTCAATTAGTGCTTTGAGCTGGAATGTGAAGCTGTTTTTGGCAAAAGTGACGCCAAAAGAAGAGGATACGGCAGCCTTTAATTGTTCTGCTTTCGTAGCGCCGACTTTCTGTCTGCTGAGCTGAGCCAGCAGTTGGGTCAGGGTTTCAGATGAAACCGATTCAAAATCAATCGGCAACGAAAACTGGAGAAGGATTTCTTTTGAGATTTTGCCGAAAATGTCGGAAAAGATGGACTGGTATTCCGGGAAAACCTGATCCAGTACACAGACAACTTTCCGTTTTAAATCACGGATGGATTTCACAAGATAAGTGCGAAAGCAGGTCAAGGTACGCAGGGAAAACAAATCTTCGTCTGCAAGCCTGGTTTCCACGAACTGTCCATATCGGATCAGGTCAGCGATCAGGACGGAATCAATGATATCGTTTTTGCGCTTGCGGATTTCTGTTCCCCTGCGCTATCCGTTGGTCTGGATGGGATTAATAACATGGAGAAGGAAATTTTCTCAAAGAGGAAAGAGTAAACGGAAAGCCAGTAGTGTCCAGTAGCTTCCAGATCGATTTCAAAATAGGAGGGATTTAAAGAATAAGAAGCGAGTTTGAGAAACAAGGCATTTCTCCCATCCGAAGTATTGGGAAAGGAAAAAGCTTTGAATACAACTTTTCCAGTATCATCCATCATGGAAGCAACATGATTATTTTTACCGATGTCAATGCCAACAAAAAACATGAGAACACCTCGTGAAAAAGAGTTCAGATTGGGAGACCACTCATCTAATAAGCGCCACTACCTTGTGCTAAATACGGAGAGAGGCCATGCGGCAACCAACATCCAACTCATACGCGGAAAGCTTATTAGAGAAAGGGATCAGTCTTTCAAGTACGAGCAGAGTCGCTCAAGGAGCAAACGCTCCTCCTCTCAATCTAATAAAACTATTATCCCCTATTAGACAGGAGATGTAAAGAAGTAGGTTTATAGGTATCCCTTGAACAACCTAAATACATTATATAAGGAGCAATACATGCAAATTAGGAAGTATTTTTTATGCTGCTCCTGTTGGCAGTTGTACAAAGCACATCTGCCAGTTTTCAGGTTGCTGCGGCAGAATAAAGCCCGGAGATTTTTTTAATAGTATGCCTGAAGCAAGCCCGGAGGATTTTGTCATAGAAAATGGTATTTTAAAAGAATACAAGGGCGTGGCAGAAAGAGTAATGGCTCCAGATTGGGTGAAAGAAATAGGATATGCAGCTTTTTTTGATAATGAAACAGTTTGTTTTGTGATTTTACCAAAAGGAGTAACTAGGATTGGCGGAAATGCTTTTATGTATTAGCAGAACCTTTTTATAAATGTTATCGGTTGGAGGAGGTAGAGTTTCCGACTGCTTTAGAAGAATTGGGGGCTTTATTTTTGTAAGATGTAAAAAAGTAGTCGTTCATTCTAAACTAAAGCGTGAAAATGCAGAACATTTGCCAAATGGAACCGATATCACAGAGAAAAACATCTCTGAAAAAATCGTGATCTACATAGACTATGGCTCTCCGGCAGAAAAATATCTTCGCTCTTTATAGGGAGAAGAAAGGATAGCGTATCAGTATAATGAAAAAGCTTCTGCTACTTCAACCAAATATAAGATGTATACTGTAAAAAAGGAGACAGTTTATGGAAGATTGCAAAGAACTATTTGGAGAGTGAAAGTCGTTATCTGGAAATTGTGAAGTTAAATCAGTTAGGCAAGAAGGGAGTTGAACCAGGACGGAAGCTAAAGATTTCAAAAAAGTAAGGAAAAGGCGGGCAGAGAATAAAAATACCGATAAAAACAAGTTTGTTCAGTCAGTCTGTTTTCAGTTAAAACCTATTTTAGATATGCTTTTGAACTTATTTCTATAAAGAATTAGTAAAAATAGTTTGCTTTATAGAGCAAAACTGATATACTAAAAATAATTTAGA
The DNA here is from genome assembly GCA_910585655.1 of uncultured Lachnospiraceae bacterium. GTDB lineage: Bacteria > Bacillota > Clostridia > Lachnospirales > Lachnospiraceae > MGBC131033. The sequence continues at coordinate 1,759 of CAJUFW010000214.1, read as the reverse complement.
GACGTTATAATAGTTGTCACTAAGATGGAGAGATACTTATTCTACCTTCTTATGGAACTTTCTTCGTATCCCTCTGAAAATGGATATGCGATTGTGACTTATGAGCGGGAGGATACATGAAAAAATCTAAAAGAGATATAAAAATCATAGGAATTGCCGTTATCCTGCTTGTAATATGTTTCCTGATTTTTCAGTAAATGGATAAGTATAGAGCAAAGAAAGAGAAGTTTTCGGACAGTAATAAAGAGGGTATTTTTTTATGAGACATTCCAACATGGGAAAAATATTAGGCATTGGCATAATAGGTTTGATAATGATAGTTTTCGGGTTATACAGTATAAAAAATAGTTTTGTCTCTACGGATGAGTGGATTTACTACACGAATGCTGTGACGAACGGGGAGTATGATAACGATGGAAATGAGATACAACGAGGATTGTGTCGTATTCACAGAAAAACGGGGAAACAGGAGCTTGTCTGGAACGGGGGATACTGCACCTATATTGTGACAGATCAGGCTGTTTATATAGAGGATAATGCGACCGGGATTTTTCAAATAGATCCCGACGGCAGCCATTTAAAACAAATTTATAACGGGGAGACAAATACATATGATTTAAAGTACGAGGATGGCTGGTTGTATTTTTTGCGTTCAGATGCCTGCCTGCGTTTGCATACAGAAACAGGGGAATTAGAAGAGTTGATAAAGGGTGTATCGACAGCGACAAATCTTTGGTATGGTTCTCTTGTAGTGAAGGATCATGTTCTCTATGTTATGGTAAAAGAAGAGGACGAATATCGTTTATTGAGTTATTGCTTGGATGGCGATGAGAAGGGACAGTATGGGGAATTTCCTGTTAAAAGGCTGGATGATAAACAAGGGAATGATTGGAACTTAAATTTAACGGAATGTGGAGAATACTTAATTTTAAACTATATAAAAAATGATGAGCTGTTAAAAATTTATGCAGTAAAAGCAAGTGGGCAGCGGGCAGAAGACGTAGAATGGCAGGAAGTTCGTTTTCCGGATATGAAAAAGGAAAGTGCCGAGCCTCCAAACAGGGCAGGCTGGTATTTGATTTCCCACTATTATGGATATGTATTTCATGACGGATATGTTTATTATCCGAACGCAGATTGGAATTTATGCAGCAGACCATTGTTTGGGGAAACGGAGGATGTAAAGGTTTATTTGGGGACAGCGCCAGCGTTGGATCGATATGGAAGGGCTTGTTCTTCGGCATGTGATTTGGGTTTTGGAGAAGAGTTCTTTTACTATCGTTATTATACAGAAGCCACCGCGGGGGACAGACTTTATGAAGCGATGCCGAGTAACTGGGATGGGTATGTAGGGAAACTGCCGTAGTCGTTGTCAGAGTATTTCTGAAACTTGACAGTGTGAAAAAAGGAGATAACAGAATGGAGTTTAAGGAGCTATACCAAATCGAAAATGAAGCAGAACGGGTATCGAAAACCTATGAGATTTTTCAGGAAGATGTTCGGCTTTCCGGATCGCAGGCAGCGCAGGTAGAGTTTTTGACGACGGTTCGTTATATCGAACAGGTATTAAGGCAAGGGGATCGGGTGTTGGATATCGGGGCAGGAACCGGAGCCTATAGTTTTTATCTGGCAGAGAAGGGCTATCAGGTGGATGCGGTAGAGTTGGCAGACCACAATATAGAAGTATTCCGGGATAAATTAGCGATGTAGTGGTCAAGCATTTTTGTAACATTTGTGGCTAAAAATTTATTGGATTGTT
>CAJUFW010000213.1 GCA_910585655.1 uncultured Lachnospiraceae bacterium | reverse complement strand
GACTTTCGATTGTATGAAGTGCAGAAGGATGTTATCAATAATGGAAAAGAAAAGAGTATTGAAATCAGAGATTCTTTTTCGTTAATGGAGGGAAGTACAGTCGCAGTAGAAGGGATGACTTCCGTTCGTATCCACTGTCCGGGACGGGGAGAGCTTACGGCTGAAATCACCGTCTATGGTTATGATCGTATTACGGTAGAATATCGTGGGAAAGAAGTGGTCGTCGGACAGGAGTTAGATACGAATAAAGTAACCGTGACAATGTGGTATAAGGATGGTGCGACCAAAAAACTGTCACCGGATGATTATACCATTACTCCAACGATTGTTTCTCATACCGGAGAAAATGAGTTCAGTGTTATCTATGACAAGGGCGGCGTTATGCCGGCTACCTTTACCGTAGTTGGTATCGAGCGTTCCGTCAGCAAGCTGGAAGCCAAATATAAAGGACCGGAGATCATTGAGGGCGGCACGTTTTTGACAACGGACTTGGAAGTATGGGCGATTTACAATGATGATTCCAAGGAACAAGTATATGACTTCCTGGTATCTACGACAGTTGTAGAAAAGAAGGGAACAAACAAGATTACGATTACCTACGGCGGACAGAGTGTTACAATCAATATTGTAGGTGCAGAAAAGACTCCAAATAATATCGTAGCCGTTTACCGGGGTGAGCCGGTGATTGAGGGAGGTATGATCAATACCAACGATGTATCAGTAACTGCCTATTTTAACGATGGGACAAACGAGACAGTTACGGATTTCTCTCTTTCAATGAATATGTTGACTACCGTAGGAACCAATACAGTGACGGTGACGTATAAAAAGGTTACAACAACGATTTTTGTTGTCTGTACGCCGAGAATGGTGACAGCGCTAGAGGCAATGTATAAAGGACCGGAAATCGTACAGAACAGTTCCTTTAACCGGGATCAGGTAGTCGTAACGGCGACGTTTAACAACGGCGAAGTAGAACAGGTGACAGACTTTATTCTGGCTTCTACGTTAGTGCCGAACTTAGGAAGCAATACGTTCCAGGTAACGTACGGCACGATGACAGCGACTTTCCAGGTTGTTGGTATCGCCAGGACAATCACCGGTTCCGGGACAATGACAGTGGAAATGGATAATGAGGAGTATGAAGGAGTAGCATTAGTTGCTTTGATAGACGGTCAGTTGATCCGTGAGAATATGGAACTGGAGGCGGAAGTATACGAGCCTGCCGACTTGAAAAAAGTAGTGCGTAAGACAACGAAAAAAGGGAAATACTTTGGTTTTGAGATGGACGTGGATGGCTTTGAATTTGCAGAGAACCAGTATATGACGGCGCAGATTGCCATTCCGGACGGTTTTGATGCGAGCAAGGTAGCCGTTTATTATACTCCAAACAGAGAGAGTGTAATGGCGAAGTTAGGCGGCGGATTGGTATCTTCCAATGTCTATGAGTTTTATGCGTACCGAAGCGGAACTTATGTATTGCTAGAGTGTGATAAGCAGACGTTAAAGGAAGCCGATTTAAGAGGCGGGCAGAGTAAGCCGTTTATCTTTGTTTCCGGTTTGAAAAAGACGCTAAAGGCAGGCGATAAGCTGAATCTGACGGCAACGGTAATGTATCCGGAAAGTGATAAGGAACCGGATTTTGTCTGGTCGGTAGATGATACAAGCGTAGCCAGGGTTACTTCAAAGGGTGTTTTGACAGCCAGAGATTCCGGAACGGTAGAACTGACGGTTAAGACGAAGGACGGAAAGATATCTTATACGTATGAGATTGAAGTAGAATAAGGAAGGTGGGTGTGCGGATTGGCAGAGTAGGGGGCTGATTCGCACACTTTGTCCTATCATAGGAAAGTTCTCCAAACTTCCCTGTGATACAAAAAGAAATATGTTACATCAAAATAGAAATACAGCCGCTTAGTAGGGGAGCGCTGTATGGATGGGAGCAGAACATGAATATAGCACTATTTACCGAAACTTATTATCCGGAGGTAAACGGAGTAGCGAATTCTGTATTTTTATTGAAGGGAGAACTAGAGCGTCAGGGGCATAATGTTTATGTGATTACGACGACGACGCCAGGAGCGCCAAAGCATGAATTTAATGTTTTTCGGGTTCCCAGTCTGCCTTGCTTTTTAATTACAGAGCGGCGGATTGGCATGTTTTATCAGCCGCGGTTAGCGCATATCATCAAGCGCCTGGATCTGGATTTGATCCATACGCATACAGAATTTTCCTTAGGGATTTTTGGACGGATTATGGCGAAGGAACTGAATTTGCCTTTGATTCATACGTATCATACGATTTATGAGGACTATACGCATTATGTGACAAGGGGAAAGGTATTAGATCCGCAGGCAAAAGCGTTTGTGCGGATGTTTACCAAGGTATGCTGCAACAGCGTGCAAAGGGTGATCGTACCGACGGAAAAGGTACGGGATTTGCTGTTGACTTATAATGTGATCCGGGAAATGTCGGTGATTCCAACCGGAATCAGCCTGGAAAAGTTTAAAAAGGAACAGTATTCCGCAGAGCAGACCCGGAAGCTGAAAGAGCAGTTTGGAATTTCTACAAGCGACCGGATTATTTTGTATCTGGGGCGGATTTCTCCGGAAAAAAATCTGCAGGAAGTATTAGAGGCAATGCCGGAATATCTAAAGGAGCGACCGGATATTTCGATGGTGATCGTAGGTGGAGGTCCGGCAAGGGAGCCACTTACCAAGCTGGCAGAGGCGCTGGGATTAAGTAAAAGGGTTCACTTTTTGGGCGAACAGTTGTGGGATAGGATTGGAGAATTTTACCAGCTTGGAGATGTGTTTGTCAGTGCTTCCAACAGCGAGACGCAGGGCTTGACGTATATTGAAGCGATGGCAGCCGGGCTTCCGGTAGTGGCAAGGGAGGATTCTTGCTTAGAAGGAATTTTAGAGCATGGGAAAAACGGATATTTATTTCATAACCGGGCAGAGCTGATAGAGGGATTGGATCGGGCTTTGGAGAAGCAGAACGCCAAGACTCTTTCAGAAGCAGCTGTTTCCAGAGCCGCAGAATTTTCAACAGAAAGCTTTGCGATAGCTGTAGAACAAGTATACCAGGAAGTCGTAGAACAGCAAAGAAAGCGTGAAGATGCGTTCGTAGAGCTGTAGCAGAAAGCAAGAGAAGAAGGCAGGAAGTAATTGTGAAATTATGGAAAAACTTAATGCTGATTGCTGGGGCAGTCAGCCTCCTTTATTATTTGGTAACGACAGCTTATGCCGGGACGAGAACCGCTTTTGCTAACTTCTGGTTGGCAGTGGGAGTCTTGGGACTTGGAGGCGGATTGCTGCTTCGGAGCTTATTACGTCGTGGAGTTACATGGCCGGCATGGGCAGAGTGGATTTCTTATGGAATTTTGGCAGTTGGGCTGCTGGTGTTTTTTTCGATAGAAGTCTTGATCATTCATACCTCTTTGCAAAAGCCAGAGCCAGATGCCGATTATGTAATTGTACTAGGGGCGCAGGTACGCGGTACAAGAATTACCAAATCGCTGCGCTATCGTTTGGATATAGCCTTAGAGTATTTGGAAGAAAATCCGTCTGCCAAGGTGATTGTATCCGGCGGACAGGGAAGCGGAGAGGACATCAGCGAAGCCGCGGCTATGAAAGGCTATTTGATAGAGCGTGGCTTGGAAGCTGAGCGGATTTTACTGGAGGATCGTTCTGTCAATACGGCGGAGAATATTCGTTTCAGTAAGGAGCTGATAGAGGCGGACGGAGGCTCGGAAGAAGCGTCTGTGGTGATTGCAACGAACAGCTTTCATGTGTTTCGGGCGCTGCGGATTGCAGCAAAGCAAGGTCTGACACAGGTGAGCGGGCTTTCAGCCAGAAACGATCAAATTTTGATGGCAAGTTATTATGTCAGGGAATGTCTGGCGATTATCAAAGACTTTTTATGGGGAAATATATAGAGAATACAATAGAAAAGTGAAAGCAGAAACGTACAGAAAGCATAAAAAGAATTCCGCAAAGCGGAATTCCCGCGCCGAAGCGCGTCTGCGTCAGCAGACATTTTCCTTAGGCGCGAAGTGCGCATCCCCCGGAGGGCTTTTGTATAATAGGGAAGTTCGGAGAACTTTCTTATTTATACAAAAAAGAATTCCGCAAAGCGGAATTCTTTTTCATTCGTCCTTATACTGTCCTGGTGACAAGCTGGCAGTAAACATAAATATTTTGGATCTTCTTTGCTTCGTTGCCAAGGTCGGTTTTGATAATCGGCTGAGTGGCAGACGGTGTAATGTAGGTCTTAAATACAATAGCGTCCTCCCCTACGTTCAGCTCCTCAATCGGATGATACTGGAAGCGGTTACGGTCAACTCCGATATGTTCGTAGATGATGTTTTCTATGTAAGCGTTTGAAAAACATCTTACGATCTCGTTACTGGAATGAAGCGTAACCAGCGCTTTGGTTTCATCAAAGGTCAGATTACTGAAACGGAAATCACCTTGTTTTAGCACCTTTGCCAAAGTGTCCTCATCTAATAGATATAATGCAACGTGGTTTTTCATAAGTGAACCCCTTCCCTTCCCGCTGGAAACCAGCAATTTTTATATAATATCATCATACCTTAAAAAGAAAAAGAAATCAAGATCCTTGTTATAAATATTCGGAAAATATTCATGGATTTTCCTCTTGACAAAAAAAGTCTGAATGTTATAATGAGAAAAAGCGTAGAAGGGGACGAAGCAAGCGGACTGTACCAGAGAGTGGCGGATGATAGGATATCATAGCTGGAACTGCCTCACAGGAATCTTGTGGAGACCACCCCGGAGCGGCCCTAATACGGCACGGCAGACACCGTTATCGTCAAAGAAAGAGAAATAAACCGCTACCAGGTTTATTTAACGTGGGTGGAACCGCGGGCAGAAGAATACCTGAAGGATGCAGGGCTTGGAGGCGGCCAGCTGA
>CAJUFW010000212.1:2244-4941 GCA_910585655.1 uncultured Lachnospiraceae bacterium | reverse complement strand
GTAATGTGACTGGAGTTCAGACGTGTGCTCTTCCGATCTTACATATTAAAAAAATCAGGGAAAAAATTGAGGTAGATACCGCTAATCCGCAATATATCGAAACGATTTGGGGAGTCGGCTACCGTTTTAAAGTATAGGAGAGATAAGATGCCGCAGGAAGAGCTTCAGATTTTATATGAGGATCGGGAAATTTTGGTATGTGTCAAGCCGCCTGGCGTCCCGGTGCAGAGCGATCGGACAGGGGCTTATGATCTGACCAGCCGTTTGCTGAACTATTTGGCGGCATCCGGCAGCACGGCGCAGGTTCCTTATTTGGCTGTGATTCATCGGCTGGATCGCCCGGTAGGCGGGGTGATGGTGTTCGCTAAAACAAAAAAGGCGGCGGCAGAGCTTAGCCGTCAGGTACAGGAGCGAACTATGACAAAGCGTTATTATTGTGTGCTGACAGGCGTAAAGACAGACAAAGAAAGGCAACAAAAAGAAGAACCGTCGGAGTGGGAGAACATCACCGGCTACCTGGTTGCAGATAAACAAAAAAACAGTTCCAGGATGGTAGAACTTCCGCAGGCAGGAGCAAAGAAGGCAGAACTGCGTGTCCGGCTGCTGGAATGGAAAGAGACAGTGCTGGCGGAGGTCGAGCTTTTGACCGGGCGGCATCATCAGATTCGGGTACAAATGACTTGTATTTCAGAAGGTATTTGGGGAGATACTAAGTATAACTCTGCTTTTACAGGAAAAAAGGGCTGGTTTGAGCTTGCCCTTTTTTCCTGCCATTTGGCGTTTACGCATCCTTCTAACGGAAAACGTATGCAGTTTGAAGCCCTGCCGGAAGGAGACGCATTTGAACGTTTTGCTTACATCCAGCGTTTGCGGGAACGATAGCGCCTGCGTCGCTGGCACATTTCGTTGCAGAGCATGACTTCAATAAGATTCCGCAGCCAGTTCGGATGATCAGGACCAGGCGGCGGAGGAGCCGGTCTCCAAGGCGGAGGTGGAGGCGGCATAGGTCTGCCTGGTCTGCCAGGTGGCGGAGGCGGCGGTGGCATAGGTCTACCTGGTCTGCCATGATGACGTGAGGAAGAAAAGGCGGTGGCAGAGACGTCGGTTTCCTCTTCATAGCCGGAAACATAGGTAGTCTGGGAATCGATTTGGGCATCCGGCTGAGGGGTGACGGACAGAGCAGAAGGCGCTATCTGGTTATAAATTTTATTTGCCATCAGCGCAAGCTGCAGACGGTCCGGATATTCGTCAAACATGATACTGCCCTCGTATTCGAGCTTGTCGCAGGCTTCTTCGATGAGTTCCTGAATTTGAACGGAGCTGCGGGGATAGAGCTGTTTCATGTAATCAAAATCTTTTTCGGCTTCCTCGCTGTTGTCATATCCATAGATCGGAAAAAGCGGGATCTGTGGATAAGCCTGGAAGAAAGGGGTGTTTTTATTATTTGGATTCATGATTACGTCCGCTTTCTTGTCGTTTTGTTATAATATATGAGAAAAAAGGGGATTGGTGCTGACTTGACGGAAAATGACCGTGGTTTGTAACAAAATCTTCAGATATAAAGTAGTTACAAACCTTTCAGGATATGTTATACTGGTAAGAAAAGCCATTCGGATATAGAAAACGGCGCGGGAGATAAAAAAGCAAGGATGGCAGGGAGGGGCAGGTGAGAAGCAGAAATGGATCAGAAGCTGGAGCTGTTGTGCAGGGAGGTTATAGAGAGTCGGATCTTTGATATGGTGATCAGCGGCAGTACTGACAGAGAGCGTTTGGCAAAGGTAAAACTCAGGACGATTCAAAAGGGAAACGGAGTTTATTATCAGATAGAGGAATACCGGGGAACACAGGTTTTTCACCGGAATATAGAAGCAGAAGCCTTGTTTGGAGAATTAGAGCCTTATTTGGGAGGATTGTTCCGGCAGGCAGAATTTCATACCAGGCAGGAGAGAATCCATGTGCTGTTTGGCAAAAAGGGCAGAGTGACGATAAGACGCAAAGCGGATCGTCGGGAAGAGATGCCGGAGGACGGTGTGCCGCTTTCCCGTTTCAGCCACAACCGGAAAAAGCAGTATTTGTTAGAGGAAGGAATCCCTGTCCCGTTTCTTTATGAGCTGGGTGTGATGAACCAGGAAGGCTACGTGATCAAGGCAAAGTATGATAAGTTCCGGCAGTTAAACCGTTTTCTGGAGTTTGTAGACGATATATACCCGGAACTGGCTGGCAAGGAAGAGGATCGGGAGCTGACGATTTTGGATTTCGGCTGTGGCAAATCATATCTGACTTTTGCGCTTTATCATTATTTGCGGATATTAAAAGGGCGTAGAGTACGGATCATCGGTCTGGATTTGAAAAAGGACGTAGTGGCGGCGTGCAGCAGGCTGGCGGAGCGTCTGGGCTATGAAGGATTACAGTTTTTGGCAGGGGATATTGCGGAGTATGAGGGAGTTTCTCAGGTCGATATGGTCGTTACGCTGCATGCCTGCGATACCGCGACGGATTATGCGCTGGAAAAGGCAGTAAAATGGGGCGCGTCGGTAATTTTATCGGTTCCATGCTGTCAGCATGAGCTAAACCGGCAGATAAAAAATGAATTGTTACGTCCGGTGCTAAAATATGGTCTGATACAAGAGCGTTTTTCCGCGCTGCTGACGGACGCCCTGCGGGAGATCGGAAGAGCACACGTCTGAACTCCAGTCA
>CAJUFW010000212.1:0-2234 GCA_910585655.1 uncultured Lachnospiraceae bacterium | reverse complement strand
TATTGATATGGAGCATACTCCAAAAAATATCCTGATCCGGGCGGTCAGGCAGAACAGGGCGGTAGAAGCCGTGTGCCAGAGAAAGCGCAGGGAAGCAGAGCGTTGTATGGAGTTTTTCCAGGTAGAACCGACGCTTGCACGTTTACTGGCGCCTGTAGAAGAGAAGCAGTAAAAGATGGGAGTTATCATATGCAGAGGCATATTTATCGGTTTTTTACCATGCTGCTGCTGTTTGCAGGGGCGATGGTAGTTATGGTAGGGCATTTAGAGGAAATCACATTTCATAGAGAGATGGTGACAGATATGGCAGAGGCGTCTTTTCCGACACTGTATCTGTTAAACCGGGAGCGGGAAATGAATCCCTTATACGGGTATGGAGCCAATATGGACGCCAGTGATCTAAGGGAATCCTTAACGCCGTTAGATACGGAGCAGTTTTTTCATGTAGTGATAGAGGAGCATGGAAGCCGGGTAAAGCGTATGCTTTACGAGCTGTGGGACGCGAAAAGAACGACAATGGTGGATTCCGGCTCGGTCAGCGCGATGGACGAATACGAGGGGAACAAGATGCTGCGTATTCGTATCCGTACCGATTTGGAAGCAGATACCGAATATTTTATGAAAATGACCGCAGTAACGGCTACCGGAAAGAAGATTCGCTATTTTACCAGAGTAAAATATACCCCGGAGGATCATTTTTCGGAAAATCTGGAATTTATTCAAAGCTTTCATACGAAGCTGTTTGACAAGGAAAAGAAGGAGGAGCTGCGGAACTATCTGGAGTCGGACGCGACGATGCCAAACCATTCCCTGGCGTATGTAAACATTCATTCTTCGTTAGATGTGGTGACGTGGGGAGAGCTGGCTGTCAAAAAGCTGACGGAGCCGATTCCGGTTTTGACGGAGAACAACGCAAGCACCACCTCCATGCAGCTAAAGTATTTGGTGGAGGCAGAGACGGATACCGGAACGGAGGAATACTTTGTAACGGAATTTTACCGGGTACAGTGGACGCAGAATGCCATGTATCTGCTGTCTTATGAAAGAAGTATGGAGGCTGTATATAATCCGGCGAATACCAGTCTGGCTAAAAGTGAACTAAAGCTTGGGATCTCGGCAGAGACGGATTTGGATATCGTGACTTCCGGTGGGAACACGAGGCTCTGCTTTGTCAAGGAGCGGGAGCTTTGGTACTATAATGTAGCGGAAAATGAGGCGATACGGGTATTTTCCTTCCGGGAGCAAGGAAGCTATGACAAGCGGGAACTATACGATCAGCATGATATTCAGGTATTAAAGATGGACGATTCCGGCAATATTGATTTTATGGTATATGGTTATATGAACCGGGGTGTTTATGAGGGGCGGGTAGCTGTCGTATTGTACCGTTTTTATGCAGGGGAAAACCGGATCGAGGAGCAGGTTTATATTCCGCTAGAGACTTCTTATCAGGTGTTAAAGGAGGATTTGAACCGTTTAAGCTACGTAAGCAGCGACGCGACCTTTTATTTTTCTTTATATAATACGCTATATGCCTATAATATCATCACAAAACGCTTAGAAAGCATTACCGAGGACATTACGGAGGAAACTTGTCTGGTCTTTCCGGATAGAAGCCGCGTCGTCTGGCAGGAGAGCAGCCAGTCGGAGGAGTCGGAAAAACTGGTGATGATGGATTTGGAGAGCAGAAAGCAGCAGGAAATTACCGCAAAAGGGGACACAAAGGGGAAAGGCTCCGGCAGTCGGGTATTGAAGCTTTTGGGCGGAATTGACGAAAACATGATCTACGGAGTGGCAAATAAGGACGAAATATACCGGACGCTGGACGGAGCGGTACAGGTGCCGATGGATAAGATTATCATAGCAGACAAAGAAGGCGTAATCCAAAAGGAGTACCAAAAGAAAGGAGTCTATGTGTTTGGGATTTCGGTAGAGGGCAATGTGATTACCTTAGAACGGAAATCCAAAAACGGAGATGGATGGAAAGAAGAGGCGCCGGATCATATTTTAAATTATATGCCGGAGGAAAGCGAAGTGATCGGGATTTCCGAACGAGTGACTGATCGGACGCTGACCGAGCATTATATTACATTGCCATATGGCTACGTTTTGGAACGTCGTCCGACTGCTCAGGAGACAGATATTACTATCATTCATGACGAGACGACTTTAAGGCTGGCTGCTACGGATAATCCGCCAAAGCGTTATTATACTTGTATTTATGGCGAGGTAGC
>CAJUFW010000211.1:2491-5066 GCA_910585655.1 uncultured Lachnospiraceae bacterium | reverse complement strand
AGAGACGACTTTGGCGGAACTGATGGGGGAGATGTTTTATGGATAAGGGAAAAGACAGTAAAAGTACAGGTTTTAGCGGAAGATTGTTAAAGAGCATCCGGGAGGCGCTTGGTCTGTCTGCCGGCGCGGTTTGCTACGGGTTGTGTAGCGAACGTACTTATCAGCGGATAGAAAACGGGGAACGGGAGCCGGATAAGTTTATGCTGGAGATTTTCTTTGAACGGATGGGAGGCTCGGTACTGCTCTATGGTACGGAATATTCCCTGACGGAATATCTGTTGCTGGAACAGAAAAATGAAATTTTGCGAATACTACGGGAGGATGACTGGAAAGAAACGGAACGATTGTTGAGGGAGCATGAAACAGAAGTGGCAGACTGTGGGGAAATGAAACGGGAGGGAGGGAAAAAAGAGCTGCACGAGCAGTTTATCCGTTATATTCGGGTGGCAATTACATTGGGACAGGGGATTGAGAGCAGTCAAAGAGAAGCTTTGATAGATTTGGAGGAGGAGCTTTTAGAAATCCTCTGGCTGACGGTTCCGGGATTTGAAACAGGAAAGCTGCAGGAGTATCTTTATGGAGAGCAGGAGCAGGCGATTTTAGTGCTGCTGGCGGAAAATGCCTGCCGTCAGGGGCGTATCAAGGAAGGCTGTTCTCTTTACCAGGAGCTTTTAGGTTATCTGGAACAGCATCTATTGGATAAAAAGCGGCTGAATCCCTTGTATCCGGAGATTATATTGGCTCTGGCAAGGAATCTGGCAGAAAACGGGCAATATAAGCAGTTAACAGTTTGTCAGAAAGGGATTGCATGTCTACGGGAACAACAGCAGACCTCCGGGCTTGAGAACCTGATAAGGCTTTCTCTGCTGGGGTGGGAACATGGAGTATTGCTTCCTGCGGGAGAATCGCCAGAGTTGTACCGAAAGATGTTATTGGTATTTGAGCAGATGAGGCAGGAGTATGGCGTATGGATATGGAGCCAGGAACATCCTTATCCGCTGCGGCACAGTTATCAACGAGGGCAACTGATAGGAGAGCGTATTCTGCGCCTGCGGTTAAGTCTGGGGCTGTCACAGAGTGATCTTTGTATCGAAGAAAAGGATTCGGAACGGACGATCGGCAGAATAGAACGTGGAGAGGAAAAACCAAGCCGGGCAAAATTTGTCAGACTGATGGAGCAGTTAGGAGCGGATGTCTATCGCTTTTATCCTGTGATTCGGGCAGATGAGTACGCATTATATCTGTCAGTCATGGAACTGGAAAAACGGATGGCAAGCTTTGAATATGAGGCAGCAGAGAGAGAATTGGTGAGACTGGAAAACGAATTGGATCTGACGGATCGGTTTAACCAGCAATTTTTAAAACGAGAACGGGCGGTGATTGACCGGGAATTTGGAAGGATTACCAAGGAGGAAGAGATACAAAGGCTTTGGGAGGCGCTTCATCTGACGGTACCGGAAGGGGTAGATCTTAGTCTATGGCCGCTGACGAAAGCAGAAGTAGAGGTGTTAAATTGTATTTCGATTACCTTAGAGGAATTAGGAGACCGGGATGGGGCGATCAAGCTATTGCAGGCAGTAAAAAGGCGGTATGAAATTACGATGGAACAACTGGTTCATTTTCGGAAAGAGCCTACCGGAAAGTTTGCCAAGGAGATTATCCGCTACCGGAAAGAAGGAATGAAGCTGGAATATAATGCGGATGCGTATTTGCTGGTGATAGACAACCTGGGAAGCTATATTGGGAATGATGGGAGATACGAGGAAGCAGAGGAGATGGTAGAAAAGGAGATGAAACTGGCATGTAAGATGGGGAAAGCGACGATGATCAGTGACTTTTTATATGAGATTGCCTGGGATAAGGAGCAGATGCTGTTACGGGACGGGGAATCTATGGAAAAAGTAAAAGAAGTATGTCTGCCTTTGTATCAGAGAAGTTATTTGCTTGATCTTATGTTAAAGCAAAAGGTAAGGGCAGATGGTACAAAAAATCGTTGTGAAAAAAAATATGGGCAAGCATGGACACAGCTTATTAACTTTTAGGAGGTCGTTCTCTGTCACTTTGTGGTGTTATTTCTGGTTCTGTCCCAATTGATGACTTTAGATCGGGAGCTGTTTGAGGTAGAACAATAGGAAGCAGCGTCAACAGACAAAGAAAAAATGCGGCGAGTGAGATAAGGTGTTTTTTTACTTTCATAAATAAAGTCCTCCTGATGTGATTTTTTGGTAAAAGAAATAGTCATTACGATTGTTGTTTCGCATTTTATCTAATAAATGTATTTAAAAGAAAAGGTATGAAGAGTAGGTACCTTTTCTTTTTCTTTTGTGTATTTTGTATCCTTGCGCCCTTCCATATCCAGAAGATTCCCCGTCTTGCTTGGATATGAGGTGATTGTAACAGGTTTGTCTGAAGATAGAAAGGACATTATTGCTTGGAAGAAAAAATAAAAATTTTTAGTGACCAATAACGTCCTTCTAGCTATAAAAAGCAGATGCTATACTGATTTGGGGTACTTAGAGAACCAATAATTGTTAAAAGTATGATGTTAATTATATAGGGGGAAGTATATGAAGCA
>CAJUFW010000211.1:0-2481 GCA_910585655.1 uncultured Lachnospiraceae bacterium | reverse complement strand
AGCAAAAGAAAATTTTATATTCGATAGTTCGTTTATTTCGTTGTTCTTTATCCTGGAATCCAAGTTATTTATTATTTCTTTTAGGACGTATTGTGATAGAGATTCTGTTACCATTTCCGTCTATTTTATTTCCGGCATTGATCATAGACACTCTATTAACAGATAGGAATTCCGTTATAGGAGATACGCTTTTAGAGAGTATATTACAAAACCCAGTACTTTTTTTAGTGCTGATAATGGCAGTTAGTAGCTTTGTGTTAAGTATATTGGATATTTGGACAAAACGGAGACTGACATTATTACAGAGTGCGTTTAAAGATTATTTAAACAGGGAGTTATCCCAAAAGCAGATTCAGCTTCCCATGAAGGAAATGGAGCGGGTAGAGGTTCGAGAACTTTTTATTCGGGCAGATAGTGCAATTAGTGGAGATATCAATTATGCTGTCCGTTCCTTAGGTAGTGATCGTGGTGTAGATGCAATTGGTACAGAGACTGTACGAATGATTGCAGGTGTAGTACGGGCAATTATCATCATAATAGCGTTAGTAAAACTTAATTTAGTGATGGCTATGATGATTTTTATTGTGTTGTGTTTTCATATGTTTGGCGGAAGTCGGGAAAAGCGTGCTTCTTATGAAGAGAGGTTAAAGACAGCGCCATATCGAAATAAAAACCAATATGTAACGAATGTTATGATTGACTTTCGTTTTGCCAAGGAAATTCGTTTGTATAAGGTACAGAATTTTTTAATGGAAAAATTTTATCAAAATAAACATTTTTTTTATCAGGCAAGAGAGGAAGCAAAGCCTGCTTTTTATCTGGCAAATTTGTTGGGTGCAGCGGGAGAACTGCTGCAAATGGCCGTGACTTATGGTTATCTGGCAATTCGGGTTTTAGGTGGAAGTATGAGTCTTGGAGCTTTTACCGGATATGCAACAGCGATTCGGAATTTATCGGAAACACTTGTGACAGTCGTACAGGCGTATTTGAATCTGATGTTGTATGGAGAATATCTGGAGGAGTTTGAAGAAGCGAAAAATCTCGGTGAAAAAGAAAAGCTGGAGACAGAGAAAACAAAGAGAGAAGAGACTGCAATATATAAATGGGAAAAGGTATGGGAGAATAATAAGGTACATATTTTGGAGCTAAAAGAAGTGTCCTTTTCTTATCCTGGATCTTCCATAAAAATATTGAATAAGTTTTCATTAGTACTTCATTTAAAAGGAAGTATTTCTATGGTAGGGCCAAACGGTTCCGGAAAATCGACTTTGATTAAATTGTTGCTTCGGCTTTATGAGCCAGATGAAGGAGCAATTTACTTAGATGGGGTGAATATTCAGGAGATTCCTCTGGAAGAGTATCGTAAAAAGATGTCGGCTGTTTTCCAGGATTATGCTATCTTTGCTTGGAGTATCAGGGAAAATGTAACACCAGAAAAGCAAGATACACGAATTTGGAAAAGTTTACAACAGGTAGGCTTACAGGAGAGAATCGAACGTTTGCCACAGAGATTGGATACGAATTTATTCAGACATTATCATGTGGATGGTATAGACATGTCCGGCGGAGAGAAACAAAAGTTGGCTATTGCCAGAATGTTGTACCAGAATACACCAATTATGATACTAGATGAACCAACGGCTGCGTTGGATCCACGTGCAGAACTGGAAATTTATGAACAAATTCATACGCTGGCACAAAGTAAAACAGTGTTGTATATTTCACATCGTATGTCGAGTTGTCACTTTTGCGATATGATTCTTGTGTTAGAGCATGGAAAAGTCGTAGAACAGGGAACGCACCAAGAGTTGATGGTACATCATGGATTATATTATCAGATGTATCAGGCTCAGGCAGAAGGATATAAAATGGTAGATATCATTGGCTAGAGATTATAAATAAAAAAGTAAAACAGGAGATGTGAAATGAAGCAACATATTGTTACAGTAAAAAAAGCTTTTCGACTGATTTATGAGGTAGACAAAAAATATGCGTGGTTGTTGTTTGTTCGGAATGTCCTTTCTGCTGTGCTACCGTTATATGTATCCTTTTGTATTAGTTTTTTTGTGACAGAACTGGCAGGAGAAAGAAGGATTGGATATATAGGAATATTGCTGTTATTATTGATGGTAGGAGCGGCAGCAGGTAAATTTATGGGAGCAGTACTGGAGTGGAAATGCTCTGCCAGATATATGAAAATTCAAGATGCTTTTACTGCAAAAACCAGTAAAAAGGCAATGCAAATGGAGTTTGCATTAACAGAAGATACCAAAATACAGGATTTATATATGCATGCTTGGCAAGCAAATTTGGCTGCAGGGACAATGTTGGAAAAAATTTTTTCTATACTTGGGTATTTGGGACAGGTAATTGGTTGCGCAGGTGTGATTTTGGGATTAGAACCACTTTTGATTGGATTTCTTCTGATATTTTTTATTTTATTTTATCTCTTAGATTATAGAAGTAGTGTTTTAGAACGTA
>CAJUFW010000210.1 GCA_910585655.1 uncultured Lachnospiraceae bacterium | reverse complement strand
CAGAGGGTATCGGTCTTTGCCGTACAGAGCATATGTTCTTCGAGGAAGACAGAATTGCTGCATTCCGTGAGATGATCTGCTCCGATACGGTAGAGGAGAGAGAAGCTGCTTTAGAGAAGATTCTGCCATATCAGCAGAGCGATTTCGAGAAGCTTTACGAGGCATTGGAAGGCAACCCAGTTACCATCCGTTTCCTCGATCCGCCGCTTCATGAGTTCGTTCCGACTGAGGAAGAGGATATCAAGAAGCTGGCAGAGTCACAGGGCAAGTCCGTAGAGACGATTAAGGCTATTATTGCTTCCCTGCACGAGTTCAACCCAATGATGGGACATCGTGGCTGCCGTCTGGCTGTTACCTATCCGGAAATTGCCAAGATGCAGACCAGAGCTGTAATCCGTGCTGCTATCAACGTACAGAAGACTCATGCTGACTGGACAGTAAAGCCGGAAATCATGATTCCGTTGATCTGTGAGATTAAGGAATTAAAGTATGTTAAGAAGATCGTAGTAGAGACTGCTGATGCAGAAATTGCAGCAGCAGGCGTGAAGCTGGAGTATGAAGTAGGTACGATGATTGAGATCCCAAGAGCAGCTCTGACTGCCGATGAGATTGCTTCAGAGGCTGATTTCTTCTGCTTCGGTACAAACGACCTCACACAGATGGCATTTGGATTCTCCCGTGACGATGCCGGGAAGTTCCTTGATGCTTACTACGATACCAAGATTTTTGAGAACGATCCGTTTGCAAAGCTGGATCAGAATGGTGTCGGCAAGCTGATGGAAATGTCTATCAAGCTTGGCAAGCCGGTAAATCCAAAGCTGCACATCGGTATCTGTGGCGAGCATGGCGGAGATCCTTCTTCCGTAGAGTTCTGCCATAAGATCGGATTGGATTATGTATCCTGTTCTCCATTCCGTGTACCGATTGCTCGTTTAGCCGCTGCACAGGCTGCGATTGCCAGTAAATAAAAGAGAACGTTTTGTATGAAACGTCATTGATATGACAAAAGGGGTTGCTGTACAAAGCATTGACCAGAAAAGGTGATGGGTGCAGCAGCCTTCTTTTGTTGTTATATAGGAAATTTTTCCAGAGAATAGATGTAGAAAGCTTCAGGAAAAGGAGAGATAGGAAGTGGCGGGGAATCAAACGGGCTCCCAGAATCGAAACCTCAAACGGAGCCTCAATGGAAGAATATTAAGAAATACCATTTTGAATGTTTTGGTGTTGGTGGTGATATGCTGTGCGATTATGGCATATTTTATGCAGTCTTTGGCAGACAGCATGTTGCTGGATAATTTGCAGCCGATGGCAAGGCAGTCATCAAAAACGATAGAAGCCAATATTCATATGCTGGCGGAACGGATGATGACGCTGGCAGGAGATTTTTGTATGGATACCGGAGCCTTTGCAGCAGACGAAGCAGCGATCCGGGCAAATCGTGAGTCGATTTTAACAGAAGCGGCAGAAACCTATGAGCTTCATACGATTGCTTTGTATGATCGGGAAGGAACGTTGGTTCAGGGGATCGGTGATACGCCGGAACGCTTTGAAGCTTCTTTTTTTTCGCTGCTCCAGGAAACAGATAACTTGACGACAAATCCCTCTACGATTTTCCAGGATAAGTTAGGAATTACCATAGGGATGCCGGTCAAGGAAAATGGGGAGACAGCGCTGTATCTGATAGGTGTTTATAAATACGATATGCTTCAGGATGTGATTGGCGGAATCAATTTGGGAAAACACGGCATTGCCTATATCGTCAATAGAGAAGGTCTTGTAACAGCACATCCTGACCAGACTCTCATACAAAACGGCAGTACATTGGCAAAGTTAAGCGGAGAAAATCAAGAAGTATTAAACCGGGTTATGACAGGGGAAACCGGCGCAATCGAATTCCAGATGGAGAAAGAAAATATGCTTGTAGCTTTTTCTCCGATCCGTGGAACACAATGGTCTTTGGTTATTCAGATTCCAAAATCAGACTATGCTCCGTTAATCAATACGGCGATGTTAATGGATATTTTATGTACGCTTGTCATGCTTCTTGTTTCTATTTTATTGGTTTGGCGTCTTGCCAGATCTATTTCCCGTCCGGTCAAAGCAGTAACAGGTCGGATGATCGCTCTTTCAGATGGCGATTTGCACACAGAAGTAGTTTCTGTTCATTCCGGAGATGAACTAGAGGTGCTGACGAAAACTTTGGATGCAACGGTAGGAAGTATGAACCGTTACATATCGGATATCCAACAAGTATTGACGAGAATTGCAGAAGGGAATCTTTGCGTAGAACCTCAGGTAAACTATCAGGGAGATTTTACTTTGATTCGTTCCAGTTTGCAGACTATTTTAGAGTCGATGGGCGAAACCATCAGCGGATTCCGTCTGACAGCTGCCCGTTTGGCAGAGATGTCAGAGGAATTAAGGGAGCAATCTGGTCAGATGCACCAGTCTTCGGTAGAGCAGACACAGTATACGGAAGAACTGGTGGAAGAAGTATCTCATGTAAAAGAGAGACTGGTCGGAGTAACCGAAAGCAGCAGTCAGACCCGTGCAAAGACAGAAGAGATCGCGCAATATATTCAGGAGGCAAATCAGCAGATGGATTCGCTTTCTAGTGCAATGGACAATATCAGCGCAAACACGCAGGAAATTACCCAGATTGCCCAGTCGATTGACGATATTGCATTCCAGACCAGTATTTTGGCGCTTAACGCGTCGATAGAGGCAGCCAGAGCAGGAGAGGCGGGAAGAGGATTTGCCGTAGTGGCGGAAGAGGTCAGAGAGCTGGCAGCTCGAAGCGCGGCGGCAGCAAAGAGCGCAAAGGACATTGTTGCCGGTACCAAAACGACGATTCAAACCGGTGTAGAACTGACAGCCAATACGGCGGATTCATTCCAGATGATTGCTTCGGTTTCCGACCAGATCAATGCGATTTCCGATCAACTGGTAGCAGCGGTACAAAGCCAGGAGATGGCGCTTGCTATTATGGAAGAACGAATTGCAACCATTTCTACGATAGCAGATCGAAATCTGCAGAGCGCTGTAGGGACAGAGCAGTCGAGCAGTATGCTGGCAGGAGAGGCGGACTCGCTCCGTTCCCAGGTAAGAAAGTTTGTTTTAAAGGGGGAATATAACCAATGAAACGAATAGGAAGTCTGGTTTTAATTGCCTTATTGCTGATATCGTTGACTGCGTGCAGCGAGGAAACAGGGCTTCAGGACGGTTATTATACAGCGCAGGCAGCCGAATTTGTACATGGCTGGAAGGAGTATATTACGATTATGGTCAAGGGTGGAAGCATTGTTTCCGTAGAATATGACGCTGAGAATCTTAGCGGATTTATCAAAAGCTGGGACAATGCTTATATGCAGACGATGCTTCATTCAAACGGCACCTATCCGAACGAATATACACGCTATTATGCCGGGCAGCTTTTGGAAAAGCAGGAGGATACAGAGCTGGATGTACTGGCTGGGGCAAGCACTTCTTATGGCTCCTTTTATCAGCTTGCGGAGGCGGTACTAGAGCAGGCGCTTAACGGGGACTCTAGTATTGTAATTGTAGATACGACAAAATAAGCACAAAAAAGAAAGGATAGCTTGTATAGAACAGGCATCCTTTTTTTGTATGATAGGAAAGTTCTCCGAGCGGGATACACACTCGCGTGATAAGAAACAAGATAAACAGGATAAAAATGGAGATGATAGAGTGAATAAAAAAGTAACGGACTTACCGCCATGGGATTCTTTGATGAAACGAATGGTATGGAGACAATTAGGAGATATTAGAGGAAAAAAGGTTCTTGATTTTGGCAGCGGAATCGGAGTGACGGCAAATTATTTGGCGAAATATAACGATGTAATCGCGATAGAGCCGGAGGAAACAAGTGTAAAAAACAGATGGGCAGAGAATAATTATATACAGATTACTGGCAGTACGGAAGAACTTCGTAAGCTGGATAACAAAACATTTGATTGGATCATTTGTCATAATGTTTTAGAATATGCTGCGGATAGAGAAGAAATTGTAAGAGAATTTGAAAGAATTCTAAAGCCGGATGGAACCATTTCTCTTGTAAAGCATAACCGCGCGGGAAGGGTGATGCAGATGGTAGTCCTCCTAAACAATTTTAAACACGCATACCAGTTGTTAGAGGGAAACGATGGAACTTCTTCCCAATATGGCGCCATTCGTTATTATGAGGACGTAGATATCGAAACATGGTGTGAAAACTTAAAGATTACCAAAATACTTGGTATGAGGACATTTTGGGATATGCAGCAGAATCAGGAGATTCATAAGGATACCGAATGGCAGAAGAACATGCTAGAGATGGAATTGCGCGTATCGGATTTGGACGAATATAAAAATATTGCGTTTTTCCACCATTTGATTCTTAAAAAGAAGTAGGAAAGGCGATAATAGAAATGAAGAACGGCAAAAGCTATCAATATGAAGCAAAAATAGAAAAGGCAGGAGAAACAGGAGGCGCTTATGTTCCCTTTCCCTATGATATCCGAACCGAATTTGGCAAAGGACGGGTAAAGGTACATGCGACGTTTGACGGAGAGCCTTATGACGGCAGTATTGTCAATATGGGGGTGAAACAGGCGGACGGAAGCATTTGCTATATCATCGGGATACGGAAGGAGATTCGTGCTAAAATCGGGAAACAGCCGGGGGATTTGGTTTTGGTAACAATTGAAGAACGGAAGGAGTAGATAAAGAAATAGTTATCGTAAGGCTAAGAAAAAGAAGGAATGACAGGTAGTTCACCAAGATACTATATAACTGTTAGCGATAGGTCTTCTATGATAAAATAAAAAGCATAGAAGACCTATTTCAAGTGCAGTTGATAGAGTGTCAAGGGGAATTGTGGTATAATTCTGACAAGGAGGTAAAGTAGATGTTGTATAAGAAAATATATACACTCAAGCGAAAAAAACATACCTGTTATGCTTGTGCTATGTAGGGATAATCAAATAATTTTGCAATAACTTGCCACATTTTTTGCATTTTACTTTTTGGAAACTGATACCATGTAGGATAAAAAATTGTTCCAGTAGGATTGCCTGTCAGGCAAGTAGCTGATATAATAAAAGAGAAGAGGAGGAGA
>CAJUFW010000209.1:286-5220 GCA_910585655.1 uncultured Lachnospiraceae bacterium | reverse complement strand
TTCAGACGTGTGCTCTTCCGATCTTAAAAAAATCCGTTGGCTTTGCTCTGGGAGTTCCTTGATATACTTCATCAACTGCATCACTGCTTCCCGCTGAAGGCAATGTTCCTCCAGCCCGCCCTTCTTTTCATAAACTTCCTGCGCTCTGGTTGTCCAGTCAAAAGGGGGTGCCACCGTTCCATCCAGACAGGCAATCTCCCGTCCTTCCTTTCGCTGCCAGTCGATGATCTGGTTCTGTAAAATTCTTACCATTAGCCGATGCATTTCCTGTTCCTCCAAATGCTGGTAACGATGCAGATTCTGCGCCAGTTTTAAAAAGCTGTCTGCCACCATATCCTCCGCCAAAGTCTCATCCTGCAGCTTGACTTTGGCATAACGCAGCAGGTCCTCTCCTTCCCGCAGGTAGATTTCCTCTAATGTCTTTTTTTCCTTTGGCGACTTTACTATTGCCAGACAAGCTACTATCATCCCTGCCCCTCCCCTTTGTATCCTGTATCACTGTGCTGCAAAAATTTCCCCTTCACTTATATTAACGGATAAATCAACATTTTTACTACCAAATTAAGATAAATTTTTCTATCACTCAAAAAAGAATTCTACCAAGTGGAATTCGCGCGAAGTGTGCATCCCCCGGAGGGATATGTCAACTTTATTTTATACCTTGGTTGACATTTAGTTCTGTTTATCCTATTATAATTTTGATTTATGGCACGCATAGAAAATAACCTGCCCACAGGAAAGGAGTTTCCTTCATATGAATACCAAACAAGATATTTTAGCCATTTTAGAAGCCCATCAGGGAGAAAGCATTTCCGGGGAACGGATTGCAAAGGAACTGCATATCACCAGAAGCGCCGTCTGGAAGGGCATTCAAGCGCTCAAAGAAGAGGGCTGCCCGATTACTGCCGGAACAAACCGGGGGTATCTCCTGGCAGCAGACAGTGATATCTTCTCTCCTAGCAGCGTTACCACACGCCTGACCGGAGCCGCCGCTGCCGCCGGGCTGCAGGTGGAGATCCGCCCGGAAGTCACCTCTACCAATACGCTCTTAAAGGAAGAGGCTCATCTTGGAACACCAGGAGGCAAAGTGTTAATTGCTATACAGCAAAGCGCCGGAAAAGGACGAATGGGACGTAGCTTTTATTCCCCGCAGGGCAGCGGACTTTATATGAGCTTCCTGCTGCGTCCGGAGCTTACGCTGGCGCATTCCACACTTCTGACCACGGTGGCAGCGGTAGCAGTAGCACAGGCTATCGACGATCTTCTGACGCCCGAAGCTGACCCGGCGGTGATCAAATGGGTAAACGATGTTTATTTTCATGAAAAAAAGGTATGCGGCATTTTAACCGAAGCCGCCGCCGATTTTGAAAGCGGCACCCTGGAATATGCCGTAGTCGGAATTGGAATTAATCTGACCGATCCGGCAGGCGGCTTCCCGGAGGAAATCCGGCATGTCGCCGGCTCTCTCTATGGAGCCTCACCGGCTCCACGAGGTATCCGCCCCGCCCTGGCTGCCGCAGTCTTAAATTATTTTATGATGTATTATGAACGGCTTCCTGAAACCTCCTTTTTAAATGAATATCGAAAACGCTCTTTCCTACTGGGAAAAGATATCTATGTGCTAGGCGGCGTACTGCCGGACGGAAGTCATCAATCCAACCCTCGCCTGGCTCATGCAGACTACATCGACGAACAGCTCCGTCTTGTCGTCACCTATCCCGACGGTACGACAGAGGCGCTTTCTTCCGGAGAAGTCAGCACCCGGCTGGCGCAGTAAAAGAACAGATTGTCAACCATTTTAAAAAATAGGTTGACAATCTGTTCTTTTTGTTTTATCCTGTTTTTAGAACTTTTCTATGGTATAAAAATTTTCACAAAAAGGAGAAATCAATATGAACCGTATGAACTTTTCTTCCACAGGCGCAGCCTCAAGACTTCGTTCCAAGACCATTGTTCTTACTGGTATGATGGCGGCTATCCTTGCTGTTCTATCACAGATATCCATTCCGCTTCCAAGTGGCGTTCCAATCACTATGCAGACTTTCGCAGTCGCTCTAGCCGGATTTACCCTGGGTATCTGGCAAGGTTCTGCCTCTGTTTTGGTCTATCTGCTGCTGGGACTGATTGGCGTCCCTGTTTTCGCAGGCTTTAGCGGCGGTCCCGGCAGTTTTGTCAGCTTAGCCGGAGGCTTTTTATATGGCTTCCTTCCAATGGCATTCTTTTGTGGTCTGGGAAGCCGCAGCCAGAAGCCGTTTCTTGTGTTTCTACTTGCCATGATAGGGTTGGCGTGCTGTCACCTGTTTGGCGTTTTGCAGTTCGCGATCCTTTCCGGGCATTCTCTTCTGCTTGCCTTTCTACAGGTGTCCGTACCTTATTTGGTGAAAGACATTCTTTCTGTTATCGCCGCATTTCCGGTCAGTCTGGCAATCCAAAAGGGAATCCGCGCTTCGGCATAGCTTCAAAAAATACATAGAAACTCCACTCCAACTATGCTATACTGTGTTATGGCAGTATGTTGTATGTTAAAACTTATTTTACTTTATTATAAGAAGGGAGATTCTCTATGCGTATTCTTATTATCCGACACGGTGATCCGGACTACGAACACGACTCTTTAACGGAAAAAGGCTGGAGGGAAGCAGCGCTTTTAGCGGACAAGCTGGAAAAAGAGACTTTGACGAAGCTCTATGTTTCTCCGCTTGGACGAGCCAAAGCTACGGCTTCCCTCACATTAGAGCGAAAGCAGATGGAGGCGGAGGAGCAGGACTGGCTGCAGGAATTTGATGCCCGGATTATACGTCCGGACTCGCCTGACAGAACTCATATCGCTTGGGACTGGCTGCCGGAAGACTGGACGGCTATCCCGGAATTTTATGATTCCGACCGCTGGACGGAGCCGACTGTCATGCAGAATGCCAAGGTAAGAGAAGAGTATCAGCGCGTCACTGCCGGACTGGACACTCTTCTGGCAAGGCATGGCTATGTACGGGATGGAAACCTGTACCTGGTCGAGCAACGGAACCGGGATACCATCGCCCTGTTTTGCCATTTCGGCGTAGAATGTGTTCTGTTAAGCCATCTGATGAATGTTTCGCCGATGATACTCTGGCACCATTTATGCGCTGCTCCAAGCTCTGTCACCACCATTTACAGCGAGGAACGGCGGGAAGGCAAAGCCAGCTTTCGCGTCAGCAGCTTTGGCGATCAATCCCATCTTTATGCAGGCGGGGAACCAGCCTCCTTTCAGGCACGTTTCTGTGAAACCTGGGACTGCACAGAGGAACGGCATGACTAATGTAGAAACTTCACAAAATCTCTTTTTCCTTTTGTGAAAAATAGACATTTTCCCTTCCCTTCCTCTTATGGTAAACTATACCTGTACCGTTGTCCGGCATAGCCGGATATACACGAAATTACGCCCGTTCCAGATGAGTTCGTTCGAGACGGATTCATCCGGAAGAGGATTTACAGGAGGTTATCACCATGGATTTACGAGCAAAACCGTTTTACTTAAACGACGAGCAAATCGCCTGGGTAGAGCAGACCAGAGACAGCATGAGTCTAAACGATAAAGTCGGTCAGCTTTTCCTTTTTAACAGCATGACTACCCAAACCGCTGCCGAGCAGATCGAATCTTTGGAAAAAATCGGCTTAAAGCCATGCGGCTTTTTATTAAGAGGAGCCTCTTCTAAAGATATCCGGGAAAAAATTTCTGATTTCCAGAATCACTATGAAATTCCATTGTTTATTGCCGGAGACTTAGACCGCGGCGCCAGCAATATGATTACCGACGGAACGGCATGCGGACACCAGATGCAGATCGGCGCTACCGGAGATCCGGAGCTGGCTTACCAGACCGGTCTGATCTGTGCCAAAGAATGCGCTGCTGTCGGCGCCAACTGGAACTTCGGTCCGGTCGTGGACATTGACTATAATCCACGGAATCCGATTACCAACGTCCGTTCCTTTGGCTCCGATCCGGATCATGTCTTAAAATTTGCTTCCGCTATCGCGCGCGGTATGCGGGACGGTGGTCTGATTCCTTGCGTCAAGCATTGGCCTGGCGACGGGGTAGACGAGCGTGACCAGCATTTCCTGGCTTCGATCAACAGTCTCAGCATGGAAGAATGGGACGCCAGCTATGGCAAAGTCTACAAGGGTATGATTGACGAGGGCATCGAATCTCTGATGACCGCCCATATCCTGCTGCCTTCCTATTCCCGTTTTTACAACCCGGATATCAAGGATGAAGATATTTTACCAGGCTCCTTAAACTATGAGCTGCATCACAACCTGCTCCGCGGCAAGTTAGGCTTTAACGGTCTGATCATTACGGATGCTACCAGCATGGGCGGCTTTACCGAATGTATGCCTAGAAGCAAAGCCGTTCCGCTTTCCATTGCCAACGGCGCAGACATTTTCCTCTTTACCCGTGATGTAGAAGAGGATTTCCAGTCCATGAAGCAGGGAATCGAAGATGGTGTTATTACGCCGGAACGTCTGGACGAAGCGATTACCCGTATCCTGGCTTTAAAGGCAAAGGCAAACCTGCATACCAAAAAAGCCAACGGTACGCTTGTCCCTCCGGTAGAGGCGCTTGAGGTATTTGAAAAGGGCGAAGGTCACGCTCTGGCAAAAGAAATCGCCAATCGTGGTATTACCTTAGTCAAAGATACCCAGCATCTGCTGCCGTTAAATCCGGAAAAACAGAAAAATATTTATGTCATTACCATCGGCGACCAGCCGGGCTACCATAATACCCGCGGCGGTTACGCAAAGCTGTTTGTCGAAAAGCTTCAGGAAAAGGGCTTTCATGTTACGGAATACGATGCAGAAAACGAAGAGATTGCCAACGAAATTGCCCGCAGCAAGGTAGCGGACTTTAAAAAGAAATACGATGTAATCCTCTATTTCTGCAACATCGAGATCGGAAG
>CAJUFW010000209.1:0-276 GCA_910585655.1 uncultured Lachnospiraceae bacterium | reverse complement strand
CACCTGGCCGGGCAAGCGCGGCACCGTACCGGGAATGATCCATGATGTGCCGACGATGATGGTTTCTATCGACAATCCATACCATCTGTTAGACGCACCAAGAATCCCGACCTATATCAACGCCTATACTTCCGAAGATATCGTGGTAGAGACTTTGGTAGAGAAAATCGCCGGAGAGAGCGAATTCCAGGGTGTTTCTCCAGTCGATGCGTTTGTTGGATTGTTCAACGCTGATAAGTAGATAACAAAAGATCGGAAGAGCGTCGTGTAGGGAAA
>CAJUFW010000208.1 GCA_910585655.1 uncultured Lachnospiraceae bacterium | reverse complement strand
AAAAAAGCAGCATAATCTTTCAACTTTTTTTGTCCAAAGTATTGACATAGGTCCAGAGATTGACAACGAGGCAATGCGCCAGGGAAGGGAACTTGAGGACTATGTGGCAAGAAGATTTACGGAAACAACCGGAAAGAAAGTAAGAAGAGCCAACTTTATGTATTATGATGAGAAGTATCCGTTTATGCTTGCGGATGTTGACCGGATGGTTGTAGGGGAGAATGCCGGGCTGGAATGTAAAACCGCAAGCCCCTACCTGGCAGATAAATGGAAGGACGGAAAAATTCCCATTTCCTATCAGATACAGTGCTATCACTATATGTCTGTCTGCAATGCAGACGCATGGTATATCGCGGTCGTTATCTATGGCAGGGAGTTTAAATACTATCGGATAGAGCGGGATGAGGAAGCGCTTTTGGATCTCCGGCGAATGGAACAGAACTTTTGGGAGAACCACGTTTTGAAAAGAATACTGCCGAAGCCGGACGGTTCGGAGCTTGCAGATAAGGTAATCTCCGGGTATTTTCAGAAGTCCATGAAGGAGACCATACCCCTTAGAGGCTTTGATGAAAAATTAGACCGCCGTCAGGAACTGGAACTTCTTTTGGAGGAAATGACTACGGAAAAGAAGCAGATCGAACAGGAGCTAAAGCTGTATCTTGGAGAGGCGGAGACAGCGGAAAATGCAAACTACCGGGTATCATGGAAGTCTGTGAGTAGTCAGCGGATAGATGAAAAGAGGCTTAGGGAGGAACGACCGGAGGTGTATGAGCAGTATCGGAAGACGTTGAATTTCAGGAGGTTTACAGTAAAGGCAGCGTAAAATTTTGCTGATAAATTTACGTGTAGATTTACATTGTTATTTTCTGCGAAAGGTGGTATACTATGGGAAAAGGAAAGGAACGATTGTTTATGCCGAATATTAAACCTATTTCAGACTTAAGAAATTATACAGAAGTTTTAAAAGAGGCTGCAGATGGTTCTCCAGTATTTCTAACCAAGAATGGACGGGGCGAATATGTTATTTTAAATATGGCGGAGTACGACCGTATGAAAGCAATGTTGACTTTAATGTCCAAGCTGGAAGAAGGAGAAAACTCTGCAAGAGAGGGAGGTTTTCTGTCTGCAGATGAAGTAGAGGCTGAATTGGGGATATGATGGAACTGAAATATACACCAAAGGCGAAAGAGGATCTGCAGAATGTAAAGTATTCGATTTTGGATACTTGTGGCAGTGAGGAAACCGCCGCAAAAGTTTTAAGGGAGATTACAAAGACAGTCAGGAATCTTGCAGTGTTTCCCTATATGGGAACCGAGCTTGTAAAAACAACAGGGGTTTTGACAGATTACCGCAGTCTGTTTTGCAGGCATAATTATATCTTTTACAGAATAGAAGGAAACTGCATACTTATTATCAGGATTTTAAATGAGAAGCAGGACTATATGAGAGTCCTTTTCGGGATCAAAGAGACAGAAGAATAGCGGGATACAGGAACAAGGGAGAGGTTAAAAGCCTCTCCTTATTTTATTTGGAGGAGAAGATGACAGCAAAACAGGAATTAGCAAAGAAGGCAGGAAGCATAAAAGAAAAAGATTTGCGGGAACAGAATAAGAGAGGAGAAGAGCAGGAAAAGGGAGGCATTCATGGTAAGGCTGTTGAATCACCCGTCAGAGGGCAGCCAATGCTCCGGCTGCTGCGCGCAGATGAAATTGAGTGCAGGGTAGGGGTGGTAAATGAAAAGGGATTGAGCCTTTTATTATTTAAGGACGCCCGCGTAGACCAGAAGATTTTAGATGAAACTTTTACTCCCTTCGGTTGGAGGAGAACCCATCAGAGCATTGACGGGAATCTGTATTGTACGGTGGAAATATGGGATGAGGAAAAACGCCAATGGATTGCCAAGCAGGATGTAGGGACCACCAGCTATTCGGAGAAGGAAAAGGGGCAGGCTTCAGATTCCTTTAAACGCGCCTGTTTTAATTGGGGGCTTGGAAGGGAGCTTTATACCGCTCCGTTTATCTGGATATCTGCAGGAATTGCCAGTATCCAGCAGAAGGGGGACCGGTACATCACGACAGACCGTTTTTCAGTAGATTCCATTTCTTATAATGAAGAGCGGGAAATCAACGGGCTTGTCATTTTGAACGGAAAGAGAGATAAGGTATTTGAATTAAAGCAGGAGGCGGAGCCGCAGAAGAAACGGGAAGCAAGAAAGAAAACCGAAACAAAAGACATAGCGGAGACACAAAGAAAAGTTCTGGAGGAAGAACTTGACCGTACCGGGGTGACGATCGAGGCGGTTATGGAGAGGTATCAAATAGAACGGCTGGAGGATATGACGCCGGAGATTTATGAAAAAGCTCTTCAGGGACTGAAAAAGACAAAGACAAAAGCCGCATAGTCCATAGTGGGGAGCCGGTAAGCGTACAGAGAAGATAGCAGGAGGACTATTGATATGGAAGATAATCAAACAGAGCAGGGAAAAATGAAATCAGAAAAATGTGAGGAAGGAACTGCAGAAAATATAGAAGATACAGAAAGGACAGGAGATATGATAATAGGAAGAATTTATGACAAGGTATTTGTTCCCATGAGCGAATCATCAGGGAGCGCGGATGAGGCAATGAATGAGAGGTTAATTCTTTTGATTGAGGGAGCAGATATAGAGCATATGACGAAAACATCCCTGGCAGATTTAATATGTAAGGGAGCTGTAATTGGTCAGAGAGAGGGATTCATTTCGGGAGTACGCTTTACAGCCCGCCTTCTCTGTAACATGCTGTCTTAGGGGAGGTGGAGAAAATGGATTATAAAACATATAAGGAATCTTTAAGAGAGAAAGTCCAGGAAGAGTTAGGAGAGAATGTGTCTGTCTATTATGCGGAAATGGTTAAGAATAATAATGTAAAGCAAGAGGCGCTGGTGCTGCAGACGAAAGAAGAGAATACAACGCCGATGATTTTTGTAGACAGTCTTTTAGAGGCATATGCCTGTACCGGAAATATAGAAGAGAGTAAAAATTCAGTATTGGAGATCTATAAGCGGAGAGATGATGTGTTGGCGGAATGGAATGGTTTTGACTGGGAGCAGGTTAAGCCGTATATTAGAATCCGGCTGGTCAGGATGGATGGAAATGAGGAATATTTGAAAGACAAGCCATATAAGAAGGTATTGGATTTGGCAATGATATTTGTTGTACTGCTGAATGAGAAAGAAGGAGAAATGGCAGCCCAAGTCTTGTGGACACAGATGGAGGTATGGGGGATTGATATAGAGGAACTTTACCTGACGGCAATAGATAATTTTAGAAAAGAAGAATTTACCATAACGAATATGGCGTCTCTGTTTCCGACGGAGTTGGCGGAGGAACTGGAAATGGGTATTGATATGTATATCTTTTCTACAAAAAACCGGATTCATGGAGCTAGGGCAATGCTGCGAGTGGATATGCTGAAAACATTTGCAAATGAGAAGGGGTGTAATCTTTTTATACTGCCAAGTTCGGTGCATGAGGTTTTGCTCATTTGTGATGAGAAAGGAATATGTGTGGCGGGACTGAAAGCAATGGTTAGTACTGTTAATAGTGATCAGGATGCCATAGAGGTGGAGGAGGTATTATCAGATTCTGTTTATTATTATGACAGGGGAAAAGGGAAAGTTAGAATTGCAGAGGAGGAGACATAGTGTGAACAGAACAAAAATTTGTATTATTTTATTTACACTTATCATACTGGTATTTGTGTTTAAGGAAACAGTAATTGAATTAATATGTGCTGTTTTATAAGAACTGTTCAAAGAATGGCTATGCTTTCTTATTGTAAATACTAGTTACTAAATTTAG
Source organism: uncultured Lachnospiraceae bacterium (assembly GCA_910585655.1). GTDB lineage: Bacteria > Bacillota > Clostridia > Lachnospirales > Lachnospiraceae > MGBC131033. The sequence continues at coordinate 1,385 of CAJUFW010000208.1, read as the reverse complement.
GGAAGAGGTCAGAGTATTTAGGAGCAAAATATAGTAAAAAGAAGGGAAAATTTGCCAATGTCTTTATTATATGGATAGCAAATTTTCCCTGGATAAGATGGACAACGACTATATAGGAATAATCATTTGTTTTTGTAATTCAGATATTTTTTCATCAATCATTTTTCCATAATCTTTTACTTGTCTGGCGTTTAAAGAAAGCTGATTATGATTGAAAGATTTATAGTTCTTCATGCTTTCTAATAGATTATGGTATGTATAGGGGTGAAGAGTATAAGGCAAGTAGGAGGCTAATAAAAAAGTGCATGAATAAAAAATGTGGGAGGTATGATACGGGCATATTGATTTTGTAAATTCTTTATATAAGCTATTGTATTCGGAAGTAAAAATTCTAAATAAGTCAGGGTCATAGGATGAAGAGCCATTATGCATATAAAACAGAGTAAGACTGAAATAAAGCTGTAATCCTCTTGTTTGAAAGCGCAGTTGTGAGGAACAATTGGATTCGACAAGGAGATAATCTATATATGCCTGAGCGTTAGGTATATAGAATAGCTTGGAGGATATTGTTAAGTAATAAAAGTGCGCTATTTTCAGATAGTATGCATAATAAGGATCAGTTTTTGCTAAGATTATAAAGGCTTTATCAAGTATCAGTGTGAGATTTGGAACTGTACAATTTGCTGTTGCTTCACCACATTCAGCTAATAGTTTGTTACCAGTTATAGTTAATATTAAATCTATGATACAATCTGCCATATCACGTATTATATAAGTACTAAGGTAAAAAACTATTTTAGAAGTGTCATTTTTGGGTGAAAGAGTACTTCGAGGTAATTTTGTGAAAAAATCAATCATGCTTTCTAATGCTTCCGGCATATTTTCGGACTTCATATAATTGGCTTGCTTTTCAAGTAATTGAGTTGTTATAGAACGTAGTTTTTTGGGAAAAATGACTTCACTCTTTTTATTGTGGGCGACATATAAATAAGGAAGAATTTTTAGGGCATACTTGTAGTTTCCCAGTCTCATAAATCGTTCAATTATGTCTATCAACAAAATATTCCAGCCTTCAAATGTATCTCGCACATTTCTGCCAATTCGGGAAGGCATGGTAGTAACCTGAAAATGGAAGCGAAGAATCATATTAAAAATTAATTGGTATAAATCATCATATGGAAGAGAAAGCGTCTGACCATAGTCAAGAATATCAATAAGCTTAAATATTTTTTCGCTGTATTCGTTGCAATCTATTGCATACTGGCTCCAAATGGTATCCGAGATAAGGCGGGGCATAAAAAGCTTTGTATTTTCAGAATCATAATATTGAAGTATACCATTTGCAACACATGTACTGATAAGAGACTAGATCGGAAGAGCACACG
>CAJUFW010000207.1 GCA_910585655.1 uncultured Lachnospiraceae bacterium | reverse complement strand
ACCGTACTGCAATCGTAACCGACAGCAACAGCGGCATTACACAAGCCGAGGCAAAAAAACTGGGAATCACCGTGCTTCCTATGCCGTTTTTTATTAACGAAGAACTGTTTTTTGAGGAGGTCACACTTTCTCAGGACGAATTTTACCGTCATTTGGAGGAGGATTCCAATATTTCCACCTCGCAGCCTGCTCCTGGCAATGTAACCGATCTCTGGGATAAGCTGCTGCAGGACTATGAGACCATTGTACACATTCCTATGTCCAGCGGACTGTCTAGTTCCTGTGAATCTGCTATGGCTCTGGCTGACGACTATGACGGACGGGTTCAGGTCGTAAACAACCAGCGTATTTCCGTGACGCAAAGACAGTCTGTTCTGGATGCGATAGAGCTGGCTAAACGCGGAAAATCAGCCGTAGAAATCAAAGAAATCCTCGAAGCCGTCAAATTTGAATCCAGCATTTACATTACTTTAGAAACCTTAAAATATTTAAAAAAAGGCGGCAGAATTACTCCGGCAGCCGCCGCGATTGGCACGATTTTAAATCTCAAGCCGGTTCTTACTATCCAGGGCGAAAAGCTGGACGCCTATGCCAAATGCCGTGGTAAAAAATCCGCCAGGAAAACGATGATTGACGCTATCCGCAAAGACTTAGAGACACGCTTTGCTAAGGATTGGGCAGCCGGACGGGTGCATATGTCTATCGCCTATTCCGGGAATCCAGAAGAAGCACAGGACTGGAAGCAGGAATTGTCAGAGGCTTTTCCAGGCGTTGAGTTCCATATGAGTCCACTCTCTCTAAGCGTCGCCTGCCATATCGGACAAGGATCGCTCGCCGTCGCCTGTAGCGTTGCTCTGCCGGAGGAATAAGTTCTTCTATATGAAAAAGAATTCCACAAAGTGGAATTCCCGCGCCGAAACGCGTCTGCGTCAGCAGACATTTTCCTTAGGCGCGAAGTGCGCATCTCCCGGAGGGCTTTTTGTATGATAGGGAAGTTCGAAGAACTTTCCTATCATACAATAAAAGCTCCGTCAACCTCTAACGGAGCTTCTGTTTTTTTACACGCTGTTATCAATCTCCCAATACATTATGATCTGCCCATTTCCCGCTCCAAAAACGCCAGCCATACAGTACCGCACGCAGTATCCAGTCTGCAAACATCGCAATCCAGACTGCCATCGTCCCCATATGCAGAACACGAATGAAAAAGATACAAAGCGCTACCCGCACTACCCACATAATCGTACAAGAGGTAAGCATCGTATATTTGACGTCTCCTGCCGCACGCAGCCCATACGGAATGATAAAAGCAAACACCCAGAAAAATGGTTTTACTATTGTAATCCACAGCATCATATGAAAACAAAGCTTGGCGCTCTCCGCTTCCATTCCGCCGACGATCGTAATCGGCTTTGTCAAAGCAAACACTACCACACAGCTAATAACAATCACTGCCTCTCCAATCAACAGCAGTTTCTTTATATAATATGTCGCCTCATCCTTCCGATCGGCGCCCAAACATTCCCCGACAATCGTCATCAGCCCAATCCCCACGCCGATCCCTGCCATCCCGTTTAAGCCCTCCAGGATATTGGTCATCGCCTGGGCTGCAATCGAAATGGTTCCTAACGTAGAAACAGTAGACTGAATCGCCAGCTTTCCAAACTGAAACATCCCGTTTTCCACTCCCGCCGGAATCCCAATCGAGAGAATCCGTTTGATCATCGCTCCGTCTGGGCGGATCTGTAAATAATCCCGTACTACGATCGGCTGAGAACTAAATACTCCGTCACTTTGCTCCTCCCCCTCCTCCGGCATCTGAAATCGCCTTCGCGGATGCGATAGCTTCCGTGGATGCGATAGCTTCCGTGGATGCGATAGCTTCCGTGGATGCGATAGCTTCCGTGGATGCGACAGCTTCCATAAGACAACCACCGCGCAAAACATTCTGGACGCGAGCGTTGCCAACGCCGCCCCGGTAACGCCCATATGAAATACATAGATCAATAACGCATTGCCGCCGATGTTGATAAAATTAGAAATCACTGAAATCAGCATCGGTCTTTTTGTATCCTGCTGCGCCCGAAAGGTAGAAGCTCCGGCATTATATAAGGCAATAAACGGAAACGACAGGCTGGTAAGCAAAAAATACACCTGTGAATTTTTCATCACATCTGCTTCTACCTGACCAAAGATCAGCCGTAGCAGAGGATTGCGAAACAGCAGACAGCCTGCCATAATCCCTACGGAAATAAGCGTTACGACATACAGCATCTGTCTTGCCGCATGATTTGCCTTTTGGATATCCCGACTTCCCATATATTGAGCGCAGATAATCGAACCGCCTGCTGCCAAAGCCGAAAACGCCTGAATGATCAAAATATTGATAGAGTCCACGAGCGAGACCGCGGAAATCGCCGCCGAACCGACGTTGCTGACCATAATCGTATCCACTGTCCCCATCAGCGAATTCAATAACTGCTCTAAAATCAATGGCAGTAAAATCCGCCTTAAATCCGCGTTACTGAACATATGCTTTTGTTCCATTGTGATTTCCCCCTGCGTGTTTTCTCTATTTTAACGTTTCCCCTCCTCTACGTCAATCGTTTTCTCTCTGATATATGCCAGTTCATTCTTTCAAAGCGAGTGACAGGATATTTCGGAAAACATATATTATAGTAGGAATAATCGTTTTTTATTCCTGTGTAGTTTAAATCATTTACAAAAAATAACAGGAGGAATTTTTATGGCAGCTTTTTATAATCAGGCGACGCTTTCCTATAACGGAAATACGACCACTTCCAACATTACGACCGGCGAAATCCTGGAAGTCCTATCCGCTACCAAAACGGCGCTGCGCGACACCTACAACGCCAACGAGCGTGTCACGTATATCATCAGTATCCTCAACTCCGGCAATACCGCCTTTACAGGACTTACTGTTACCGATAACTTAGGCGCTATCACCGGCACGACTACCCGATATCCGCTGACCTTTGTAGCGGACTCGCTCCATTATTATATCAACGGGACACAAGTAACCGCGCCAACCGTTACAGCGACTACCCCTCTGACTTTGGGTGGTATCAGTATTCCATCCGGTGGTAACGCCATCATCGTCTACCAGGCTCTGGTAAACCAGTATGCGCCGTTGGCTACAGGCGCTTCCATCACCAATACCGCTGTCATTTCCGGTACTGGTCTGACCAATGACATTGAAGTATCCGAGCGAATTACCGCAGACAACGCCGCTATGCTGACCATCAGCAAATCGCTTTCCCCGACTACGGTTACGGAAAACGGGCAGATCACGTATACCTTTATCATTCAAAACCTGGGCAATGCCGCAGCTAACGCTGCCGACAACGTATCCATCACCGACACCTTTAACCCTGTCCTCGATCCGATCTCTGTCACCTTTAACGGAACCGCCTGGGCAGAAGCCACTCATTACACCTACGACAGCGCTACCGGAGCATTTGCTACCATACCAGGGCAAATTACCGTACCTGCCGCCACCTTTACCAGCGATCCGGACACCGGAGCCTGGATTGTCAATCCGGGCGTCAGCACATTAACTGTAACCGGAACCGTGTAAGTCAGGCTGTATCAGGCAGAGGGTGCAGCAGCTGATTCCTGTAAGTACAGATTAAACAAAAATACCGTGCTTCCTCGTCATAAGCGATGAGGGCGCACGGTAAAAACGTTCGCTTCTATTTTAATTCTCACGCCGAATAATGGTTTTAGAAGTTACCGTTTCCCCATTCAATTCTTCTGTTCCATGTACTGTGATTTTTTCTAACATGGTTCCCTTTGAAGCAATATCGTATTCAAATCTCCACGTTCTTCCTTTTTTGTATTGATATTGATTTTCTTTTTTTGCAACGTAGCCGTTCGGCACACAGGTGTGTAACAGTTCTGTAAACGCTTCCTCATAAAATTCAGCATTCTTTTCCTCTTTTATCCACTCTTTGCTTTCTTCCTTATAAACACTACATTCATATTCTTTTCCGTCGTCTCCATATCGAATCTTATAAATATCCTTATCCGAAAAGGTATCCGATACAACCTCTTGCTCTACCACAAAGGTTCCTTTCTTTTCCTGTAGCCAACGCTGTATTTCTTCTGTCAGCTCTTTCTTCCTGTTGTTCCCCGTAGCATACAACAATACAACTGCAAAACAAAGAATACCGATGATACCAAGCAATGCGATTCTTTCGTTCCTTTTTCTGTTCATAAATACACGCTCCTTTCCGAAATCAAGCAGTTCACTTGATACATTGTTTCATCTGCGCTTTTGCCTTATCAAATCTCAAACCATTCAGATGATAGTCGTTTGCATATGTAGTCAGTAAATAATTATCAACCATATAGTAAGATATATCATATCCAATCATGTATTTTCCAGTGTGAGATCCTGACATTGCTTCCAGCGGAATAAGTATCTGATTCCCCTCAGCCATAGAAATATAATTTTCTTTTTCCTGTTTCCGGATGGCAACCGTAATCAGCGTTCCCTCCAATTCTTTATTCTCGGTAATACATTCATTTACGATAAGCTGGTATTGTTCAAATTCTATTGTAACATGTAAATTGGTATTATCTTCTACAGGCGTATCAATTTTTATCGTATAATCCTCCAATTGTTTTTGTACCGTACATAATGCCACGATAGGGATCCTATCCATAAATTCCTCAAGCGTATCAAGAGTAATACGATCACAGTTAGAAGCAGATTCCTCCCGAAGCGGATATGTTTCCCTTAATCGTTGTATTTGCTCTTCTGGCAACCTTTCCAGGGAAGAATCGATATGGATAGAGACTCTTTTCTGTCGAAAACTAACTACTTTTCCTATTATTCCTATAGCAAATCCTAACACCAGGAATACAATTACTATCATAAAAGGTTTCCTTTTCATTGTTCTTCCTCCCAATTTTCTGCTTCAAACACCTACATTCTAACTTTACCGCAGCCAATACTCTCTTGCCGTCTCCTCCTCATACCATCGTAGAAAACACAGTTTCTCTCCCTCCGGCAACGTCGTCTCCATTCCGTTCTCCCCCTCGATCACATCCGATGTCAAAATATATCCACACTCCGACAAATGCAGTTCTCCATGATAAAAGCTTCTGTAATGGTCAATCGCAAACGACGTGATTTCCTTTCCTTCCTCGTACTCGTGACATCCTCCCCCGCCTATAGAGGTGGGGGCTTCCTTTCGCAAAAGAGC
>CAJUFW010000206.1 GCA_910585655.1 uncultured Lachnospiraceae bacterium | reverse complement strand
CCCTTTGTAAGTAAGGGAAATATTTTTACCGGTTCTTGTCATATAGCTGTCGATCCCGTAAAACTGCTTTAAATCTTCTTGAAGCGCTTTTCCAATTTTTAAGGTAAATTTTGCCTCCGAATAAGGAAACTCGCCATTTGCCCCCTTCGCTTCGTAATTATTATTCCGTGTGCCGAAATGCCCTGGATCGATACAGATTTTTATATTGGTGCCAAGCGTGACATTTTGGTTGGTTTCCTCTGTATATTCCGGGTCTCTGGTATCAATGGCACCGTCTTTTGACAGCGTACAGATTTTATATTCATATTGCTGTGGCGAGCGGGAATTCAGCCGATCCGTATAAGTGTTACGGGGACCGTTTTTTATCTGATCCGACGCCTGTCCGGCAATCGTCTCCCATTCTCCGACTCCTTCATTATTTATAGTCTCTCTTCTCATCACATAATATTGCTCCACCTCGTCGTCCTTTGCCGAACTCCATGTAATCCGAATAGCGCGCGCGGAAGCCTTGCTTGTTACCGGCGCCGGAATCATAATACCTGCCGGTGCTTCTGTATCTGCGGCTGCAGAGGCGGTATGTACCATATTGACAGCGAAAAAGAGGGCTGCTATCCCTCCTATTAGTTGACGTCTCATTTTTTATCTCCTTCTGTCTGTTTTTAGACTATCATAACAGATTTTATCCCTTTTGGCGAGTGGTAAATTAAATTTTAACCGATTTCGGCAGTGAGGGAAAATTTTAGTTGACGTTTCCACTCTTGATCCTTTATAATCAATACAATTGTGAACACTTATGAGAGGAAGGAGACACAGCAACTATGAGACAAATTTTTGGCATGAGCCGGAACGGTGTTCTGGCTGAGGCAGTAAGCGGGATAAGCCGCCCTCAATTTCTGATGCTCTTATCCAACAACCAGCAGTTTGAGACTCATGTAAAGGAGTTGGAAAAGCTCTATCCAGGCGTTCCTAGTATCGGCTGTATCGGCATGAGCTATGATACACGAATCGTAGAATCCGGCGTTGGCGTAATTGCTTTTTTAGACGGTGTAACTGCAGCGGCTAACGTACTAGAGGAAGTCTCTGTTATGCCGGTTAAATACATTTCCCGCCTGGAAGCAGACATTCAAAAGGTCAATGGCTCCGAACGCGATACCGTCTGTATTGATTTTTGTACCGGAAACGACGCCTGCGTCTTAACCACTATCCATACCGCACTAAAACGAAACAAAATATCTTTAGTCGGCGGCACCGGAGATGCCGGAAAGGTATCCGCCAATGGTAAAATCTACCAGGACGCCGTAGCCTACGCTATTGTCCGCAACCTAGGCGGACGGGTAAAAACCTACAAAGAAAATATCTATCATCAGCTCGGAAATTATCGTTTTATCGCTTCTAATACCGATCGAGCGAATTACGTCATCGGATCCCTTAACGGACGTCCTGCCAAACAGGTCTATGAGGAAATCCTTCATGTTACCGACCAGCAAATTCTCACCCAGACCTTCCAAAATCCTTTTGGAAAAATCAACGGCGACGATACTTGTATTATTTCCATTAAAGAGGTTCAGGGCAATTCTTTGGCATGTTTCCGTCAGGTAAACGATTCCGACGTCCTTATCCTTTTAGAACTAGGTGATTATCGGGCGATTACCAAAGAAACCATCCAAACCATCTGCCGGGAGTTCCCAAAACGTTCCGCTGTATTCTCCGTCAACTGCCTGTTCCGCTATAAGCTATTTTCCGAACAGGGTTATATGCAGGAATATTTACAGGAAATGGCAGCACTTGGCAGTCATGTCGGATTTGTCGGTTACGGAGAGCATTATAACAACCGGTTTGTCAATCAGTCTATGACATGTGTGGTATTTGAATAGAGGAGGAAAAGCCAATGTTATTCGGTGGAAAAACCAAACAAAAACCAGGTCAGGTGCTACATAACGAAAAAAGTCTGTATCCTGTTTTATATGTGACAGACCATCTAAAAGACTATAAGGTCGAATTAGTCAATAAAGAAGTAGAATCCCTATCGGAATTAAGCCAGGTTGAACATTCCTTTGACAGCGTACTCGAAAAGGCAGATCATTTTCAAAACCAGCTCCAGAATTTCGGTCAGTCCTTTTCTGATATCAATCAGACGGCAGGTCATTTCGCTCAGGTCAGAGGCACCATCACTCAGACCGTATCCGAAGCAGAGGTACGCGTAGAAGATTTAAAGCAAATTTCTATGCAGATCCAGCAAAACTTTGCCGGAATGGAGCAAACCTTCGGTCAACTACAGGCTTCTATCAAAGGCATTCAAAAATGTATGGAACGTATTGTTTCCATCGCCGATCAGACCAATATCCTGGCAATCAACGCTTCGATTGAAGCCGCCAGAGCCGGCGAGGCAGGCAAGGGCTTTGCAGTAGTTGCCAGCGAGGTCAAAGAGCTGGCAGACGAAATCAAGGATTTAGCCAACGAAGTCGATCAGGGTGTCCAGGAGGTAGAAGCTGGCGCAGGTCAGCTCAATGAGAGCATTACCATTTCCGGCGAGGCTTTAGGCGAAGGCTCTAATTTGGTCAACAGTACTTGTGACTCTTTCCAGGAGATTACTGCCGCTGCCGAGGGCGCCACCACCGTTCAGACCGATATTTCCAACGTCATTGCTTCCTCCCAGACAGAGCTTCAGGAGGTATGTAGCTTTTTTGACGATATCCGGCTGCAGTACCAGGAAGTCGTCAAGCATATCGAACGCGCCAGCGCTCTTGGCACTACCAAAAGCGCGATGTTTGAAGATATCGACAACATGCTCTCCCAGATTCCGCCTATGCTACAAGATACCAAGCCAGTCCGGGATTAAGGAAGCGGGGAACGATAATTCTTTCGGTACAGCCATCCCGTCAGCAAAAGCAGCAGACCGCAAAGCGCAGCCTTTACCCAGTTTGTATATGCCGCAGGTGTCAGCGCTACCGCCGCCACGCATACAATCGCCAGTACAAAGCCGCCTAATCCGCCAAGCAGCGAGGCTGCGCTCTGCTTGACCACGCTTATTTCATTTTCCCAGTCCAGTACCGGGAAGCAAAGATTGACTGTCATTCCAAAAACGCTCGAAAACAACAGCACCACCAATGGCACGAGCAGCAGCCAGAACAATTCGGAAGCCGACGGCTGCAATGCCATCACAGCCAATATCTCTGCCACAAGATAAAACGGAACTGCAAGCAGCAGATTCATCAATATTTTCGCGTCTAATACCATTCGGAACGAGATCGGCAGACTCTTTATCAGCCACCAGTTCTTCCCTTCCATAGAAATCGAAACCGCTGTCGTCGGCATAATCCCAAACGTGATTGCCAGCACAAACGGAATCAACTCCTGTATATCAAAAGAAGCCATCGCAGGAACCGCTCCTTCTAACACCTCTACTCCTGCTGCCAAAAGCCCGCCGGAAAGAATACAGCCCATAACAGGTCCTACTATCGTATTACTGACATAAACGCTCGAAGAAAAATACCGCCGAAACTCCCGCTTACACAAAGCTGCCAGCACCGGGCTTTCCTGCAGCTTACCCATCTGATAATTATGCTTTGCAAGGCTGCTGTACAGTCTTTGATGAATCGAATGAAAGCAAACCGTTACCAGAGCAATCACAACTCCCAATGCCAACAGGCTGCTGCCAATATAGAAAAGCCCCGCTCCGATATCTCCTGTTACAACTGCCCTCCCAAACCAAATCGACGGCGGATACAGCCTCCCTAACAGCCTAAATACTACTTCTGAAAATTCCTTTAGCATCTCTGGGTTTATCGTATCCTCTAAGTCAGCCATCCGGGAAGAGCCATAGAAAACACCCAATACCGTCAAAATCGTCAGCCCGGAAATCACCAAGCTTTTATGACGCATACGGGAAGCTACTCCTGCTATTAGCGTACCAAGCAAAGCTGCCGCAGCCATCGGTAAAAGCGGTACAAACCAAATCGCCAAAAAAGTCAGCAGACAGCAGGCAAACCCTGGTCGTACGTTCCATAAATACACCGTTAATCCTGGCAGTAAGACCGCCATCGTCAGCAGCAGATGTTCTACATACATCCGTGCAAAACGGCTTAGAACCACTGCTCCTTTCGCAACAGGCAGAGAGCAAACCATATCATAACCTTCCTGACGAAACAGCACGCTTCCTGTTGTAAAGACATTTAGGACAAACGGAAGGAGACTGGAAAGCACCAGCAAATATGCCGGAACCATCTCCTCCATTCCCAGCCATATCAAACCATAGGAAAGCCCGCCTACATAAACTGCCAGCACCAAAAGCAGCACCGACCAGGCAGCTACTAACACGGCTGTTCTCCCTTTTACCTTTTTGTCACGGGAAAAGCGAAAAACATTTACCCCATAAAGATTACAAAGCTCCAGTCTCAAAAACGCCTTAATCTGACTTGCCATCCTGCACCACCTCCATAAACATTGCTTCCAATGACGCTTCCTTTCCTACGATCTCCTCCATACTGCCCGCCGTTACCAGTCTGCCGTCTTTGATAATCGCTACTTTATTACATAGCCGTTCCGCTACTTCTAACACATGAGTAGAAAAGAAAATCGCTCCGCCTTCTGCGCAGATTGCTTTCATCCGTTCCTTTAACAGTACGGACGCCTGCGGATCCAAACCTACAAACGGCTCGTCCAGTATCAGAAGCTTTGGCTGGTGCAGCAGGGCAGAAATCAATGCCAGCTTCTGTTTCATTCCATGCGAATAAGTGGAAACCAAATCGCCGAGCGACGCTGTCAGCTCAAACATATCCCCATAACGCCGAATCTGTTCCTCCCGCTCCCCTGCCGACACCCCAAACACATCGGCAATAAAATTCAAATACTGAATCCCTGTTAAATACTCATAAATATCCGGGTTATCCGGAATATAAGCCAGCGCCCGCTTACACTCTAGGGGATGTTCCAAAATATCCAGACCGTTGACTTTGATGGAACCTGCATCAAAGCCCTGAATACCAGCTACGCATTTTAATGTCGTCGTCTTTCCTGCGCCGTTATGACCGATAAACGCATACAAATCGCCCGGCTTAATATGCAGACTTAAATCCGTAATTCCCTTCTTGCTTCCCTTGTAATGCTTTGTCAGATGATCGATGAGTAACATAAGTTATCCTCCTCTAAACATTTTTCAACTTCTGGTAGTTATCATACCAGAAAAAATCGCCCCTCACAAGGGAACGCTGCGATACTTTTCTTATAAAAAATCAACTGAACCGG
>CAJUFW010000205.1 GCA_910585655.1 uncultured Lachnospiraceae bacterium | reverse complement strand
TTGGGCTTTATGGTGGGTAATAGGTTGATGATTTTGATAGAAGCACAATCTACCTGGACCGTTAATATTATCCTCCGCGCTTTGCTGTATTTGGTACAGACGTATCATGATTACCTGGAACGGACGAAACAGAATCTTTATAAAAGTAAAAAAGTGACCATACCAAAACCAGAATTATATGTGATTTATACCGGAGAAAGAAAAACAAAGCCAGAGATGATTTCTTTATCAGAGGAATTTTTTGCCGGAATGGAATGTGACCTGGAAGTTAAAATAAAGATGATCTATGATGGGAAGCAAAACGATATTCTCAGCCAATATGTGTTATTTACCAAGATTTGCGGCGAACAGATGAGACTATATGGCAGAAGTCAGAAAGCAATTTTAGAAGCAATTCATATCTGTAAAAATAAAAATGTATTGAAGGAATATTTGGAAAATAAGGAAAAAGAGGTGATAAATATTATGATGGTATTATATGATGAGCAGGAAATTATGCGTTCATATTTGGAAAGTGAACGGTATGAAGTACGGCAGCAGAGCCTTATGGAGGGAAGACAGGAGGGATTAAAAGAAGGACTAAAAGAAGGACTAAAAGAGGGACTTCAAAAAGGAAGGCTGGAAATGGTCAGACGAATGTTATGCAAAGGAAAATATTCTTTAGAGGAAATAGCAGATTGTGTAGATCTGCCGTTAGAAACAGTAAAAAAGTTAAAATTGGAAATGGAACATCAATAAAAAAACTAAAAGCAGGGGTCTTCACAAAGAGGATGCCTTGCTTTTTTCTTTCTCTGAAAAGGCTTGAATAAGCCTTGGATTTTGGATATAATAAAAACCAATAAGCAGAAATTTAGAGAAGAAAGGAAAGAGGGGTCAGCTATTATGAAAAAGTTATTGGAGGAATACATAGAAGGCAGAAAGAGTGCGTTTGAACAAGTTGCGGATCAAATTTGGGGATTTGCGGAGACAGATTATGAGGAGGTACAGTCGGCGCAGCTTTTGGAGGACTTTTTAGAAGCAGAGGGATTTCAGGTGGAGACCGGGATTGGTGGAATTCCTACGGCTTTCCGGGCGACGGCAGGTTCGGGAGCGCCGGTGATTGCTTTCCTGGGGGAATATGACGCGCTGCCCGGCTTGAGCCAGGAGGCTGACCAGACCGTAGAGCGTCCTTGTATGGTTCAGGGTTCCGGGCATGGCTGCGGTCACAATCTGTTGGCAACCGGAGCCTTGGAAGCAGCTTGCGCCTTAAAGAACTATCTAAAGGCAGCAGAGCTTCCTGGTACGGTGGTTTATATGGGCTGTCCGGCGGAGGAGGGCGGAGCAGGAAAGGCGTTCTTGATTCGTTCCGGTTGTTTTGAGGATGTGGATATCGCGTTGACCTGGCATCCTACCCCGGACAATGGAATCTGGAATCAGGCTCTTGCCAATGTCAAAATAACCTATTCTTTTTCGGGAAGAAGCGCTCATGCTGCTGCCTGCCCTCAGGAGGGGAGGAGCGCGTTAGATGCCTGCGAGCTGATGAATGTCGGGGTAAATTATCTAAGAGAGCATGTCAGCCCGGCAGCCAGGATGCACTATGCGTATTTGAATGCAGGAGGGACGGCAGCCAATGTCGTGCCGAGCTATGCTAAGCTACTGTATATTTTGCGTTCGGATCGGATTGAAGAGCTGGAAGAGATGGTGCGGCGGGTAAGCGATATTGCCAGAGGCGCGGCTTTGATGACCGGGACGACAGTAGAGGAACAGATTCTTTACGCTTATCGGGAGCTGTTGGATGTGCCGGAAATGGACGACCTGCTGGCAGACTGTATGAAAGAATGTTTGCCGATTTCGTATACAGAGGCGGAATTAGAGTATGCAAGGAAGTTTCAGGCGATAGAGCTTGGCAAAGGCAGAGAAGATAAGGGGAAAGCAGGGGAAGAGAACGTTCTTAACGGGATGGAGACTGGTATCAAAGAAAGAGTGCAGATGAGTTCGGCAAGTACAGATGTAGGAGACGTGAGCTGGGTAGTGCCGACTGGAAATATTTGTATTGCTTCCGTGGCAGCAGGAACGGTCATGCACAAATGGACGGCGACCGCTCAGGGGAAAAGCGCCGTTGCTTATAAGGGGATGCACACTGCCGCCCGGATATTGGCGGAGGCGGGAAGAAGGCTGATGGAAGAAGCCGAGCTGCGGGAACAGATTGTGGCAGGCTTTATCAGGGAACGTGCCGGGAGAACTTATTATTCGCTGATTCCAGAGGACAGAAAGCCGGATTTGAGCTAGCCCAGTTTTTTTTCAACAATAAGCCGACGGAAAAGAACATCGGAATTATGGGAGCTTATAAAGCTATACAATGTCGGAGATTTTGGAGTTTGCAAGACAGGTCAAGGAAAAAGATCCTGGAAACTTGAGAAATAAACTGGTTCCGATTGCGGTTAGTTCCAGTAATGCAGAATTGTTTTTTATCGGACGAAACAGTACCTGGGGAACTTCGGCAGATAATATGTTTTATCGTGGAGAAGACGGAAGATTTCAATGGGGATCGGCAGATGCGGATACGTTTAGAGGCTTGAAGAAAATATACCATAATTTTCATGTGCGTTAGCACAGTTTAAATCAGAAGTTAAAATCATGCTCTTTGATTTTAACATTATACCACAACTTCATGCGCTCTGGCGCATTTAGCATAAGGAGTTGAAATCATGCTCTGTGATTTCAACATTATACCACAACTTCATGCGCCTTGGCGCATTTCAAATCAGTAGTTGACATAATGTTTTTGTGTCAACATTATATCATAAAAAGATTAACGGGCCGTAGAAGTTATGATTTCTGCGGCCTAAGTAAATTGTTTGGGACAGATTGCCAGACGGCGGGGCTAAGCAGCCAGGAGGGTTGATTGGGTTAGAGCGTGGTAGAAAAGGTCGTCCAGCCGGCTTTCGGACACATGTATTGATCTGCATCAGAAAATGCTGCAGCTAGAAGGGATAGAGTTTTTGGAATTTATGTAAGAGCTTGTTGAATGGCTTTTTGGTAGGCGGTTCCCCAGGATTCCATCGCATCAATAATAGGACGCATGGATTCTCCTAATTCTGAAAGAGAATATTCGACTCTTGGCGGAACTTCTGCATAGGAGGTACGAACGACAATCCCGTCTGCTTCCATAGAACGGAGACTTTCCGTCAATACTTTTTGGCTGATACCTTCTAAGCTTCGCTGCAGCTCATTGAAACGCCAGGGGCGGGCGAGCAAGTTCCGTATAATCAGCAGCTTCCATTTGCTACCTATCAGAGAAACGGTAGTGGCTACCGGACATGCCGGAAGCTCGGCTTTTGTTTTCATATATACAATCCTTTCGTCTGTCAGAGGCGTTTTTTTCTTCCTTTAGGTGGGAAGCAGCGAAGTGTAAATGCCTCCATTTGCGTTTGCCAGTAAAAAATGATTTCAGACTGACGTTATGTTTAGTATAAAGTAAAAACGAGGGAAAGGCAAGGGAAAATCAGAACAGTTTTATGACTGTGATAGGTTACAAAAAGGTGCGTACTTGTACAGAAAGAAAAGACGGCTATAATAGAAGGCGTAGGGAGGCAGGCTGCTTTAAAATACAAAAACAGAAGGGAAAAATAAAGCAGGTGCCAAGGATATAAAACGTGTAGAAGGAGGAAGCGATGATGCAGGAGATAATTGAAAAGATGATAAGCCGCCATGCTATCCGCCGTTTTCAGGAACGGCAGTTAGAGGAGGAAGTATTAGAGCAGATTTTACAGGCTGGGCTATATGCGCCCAGCGCCGGAAACAACCAGCGGGGAACGATTGTAGTATGCCAGAAAAAGAGCGTAAATCTGGAGTTGGGGAAGTTGAGCCGCTATATGCAGTTTAAGGGGGGCGATCCCAAGAAGATGTCCCATTCCATATCGGCTGAGCAGCCAAGTATCCAGGATGATCATACCATTATGGATGGCTTTTATGGCGCGCCTACGGTACTGACGATATTTACAAGAGGGGGAATCTATTGCCATGACGATGCGGCAATGATAGCGGAAAACATCTGGCTGGCAGCTCATTTCCTCGGAGTGGGAGCCTGCTATATCGGCAGGGCGGAAGAGGTGTTCGCCACAGAATACGGTCAAACGATACGAAAAGAATGGGGCGTAGCAGAGGACTTGATACCAGTATGTCATGTATTGCTAGGCTATCGGGAAGGACCAGCCCCTCATGCAAAGCCGCGGAAGGAAGGGCGGATTTTACGGGTGTAAGGAAAAGGGAAAAAATAGGTGTTGCCTCAATTTGAGCGGAAAATTAGCGGAAAATCAAGGAAATGGATCTTGACAGGCGTTTTATTTTATTATATAATACCTAATTGTGACAATGAATCTACGAGAGGTACATCATCCAGCGATCCCACCCACATGGATCGTATAGCCCCGGAAGTTGTAGTTCTTTTATGATGATAAGAAGTTCAGTAGTTTATTGAATGAACCAAGGAGGTAAATCCATGAAGACATTTATGGCGAACCCTGCAGCTATCGAAAGAAAATGGTATGTGGTAGATGCAGAAGGGCAGACGCTGGGACGCCTGGCATCAGAGGTCGCAAACATTTTAAGAGGCAAGAATAAGCCTATCTATACACCGCATGAGGATACCGGAGATTTTGTGATCGTAGTAAATGCAGATAAGATTAAGGTGACAGGTAAGAAGCTGGATCAGAAGATGTACTACCGCCATTCTGAATATGTAGGCGGAATGAAAGAAACAACGCTTCGTGCAATGATGGCAAAGAAGCCGGAGGATGTTATTACTCTTGCTGTAAAGGGTATGCTGCCAAAGGGCGCTTTGGGCAGAAGCATGCTTACCAAGCTGCATGTTTACGCAGGACCGGAACACAAGCACGCAGCACAGAAGCCGGAAGCTTATGAGCTGAAGGCGCAACATTGATTAGGTGAGAGGAGGAAATAACATTGGCTAGCGCAAGATATTATGGAACCGGAAGAAGAAAAAGTAGTGTTGCCAGAGTATACCTGATGCCGGGTACTGGTAAGATTATAATCAATAAAAGAGATATGGATAACTATTTCGGTCTTGGAACATTAAAGCTGATTGTACGTCAGCCGTTGGTTCTGACTGATACTGTGGATAAGTTCGATGTTCTGGTAAATGTACGGGGAGGCGGTTTTACCGGACAGGCTGGTGCTATCCGTCACGGCATCTCCAGAGCATTGCTTCAGGTAGACGGCGATTATCGTCCGATTCTTAAGAAAGCAGGCTTTTTGACCAGAGATCCTCGTATGAAGGAGAGAAAGAAATACGGCCTCAAGGCGGCTCGTCGCGCTCCGCAGTTCAGCAAGCGTTAAATTTTATCAAAATGGCTCA
>CAJUFW010000204.1:300-5426 GCA_910585655.1 uncultured Lachnospiraceae bacterium | reverse complement strand
TCTGTCCCTCTCTTCTGCCCTGCCAAAACCTGGATGTTTTGTTGTTTCTATTTTATCATACCCCTTTTCCATACACAAGGGACGTTTCATAGTGCCTTTACCTACTATAAAACGTCCCTTTACAAATTTTCTTACTTCCTTTTTATACAAGTACATACTTCTTCCTTTTCTCTCGTCATCCAACTTTACTTCGTTGTTCTTGTTTCTTTCATTATACACAACTGTTTCCTTCTTTTCCATAATAAAAATGAATACATATAAAAAACCATGGGAAGAGAAAGCCCTTACACTTTCTCCTCCCATGGCATCACGTCCCCTTCCTCTGCCAGATGCAGCAAAAGCTCCGGTACGCCTTCCCCGGTTTTGGAGTCTACATAAAAAATCTTTTTGCAGCCAGTCAGACGCAGCCAGCGCTCTGCCCGTTCTACATTTCCTTTGGGATCGTGAATCTTTGTCACAATCCCAATCACTTCCCGATTCACCATACTGGTAATACAGGGCGGATAAAGGGAATACGGCTCTGTTGCGGCAAGCAGCAGCCCCACTACATCCGCCTCGTAAGAATACAAAGCCAGCGCCCTTCCCAGATGCGCGGTCTGTGCGTATTCTCCCGGCGTGTCGATAATTACGTCAAAATTGTTGATATATTGCGTTTTATGATAACGAATCTCCCGGCTTTGCATCGCCTGAGTCAGCGTCGTTTTCCCAGCCTCGCTCCGTCCCATTAAAATAATTTTTTTCATTGTTCTCCTGCTTTTACGTCCGTGTCACCTTACAAATCGTATACCCAAGTTCCGTAGATACATACTCCAAAATCCCGGTAGTAGCCGCCTCGACCTCCGATACCGTTCCGGTAATAATGAGCGATCCGCTGAACCGATCCACAAAACCCAGCTCTGCGCCGGACGCCTTGACAGCAATATCCGCCATAATAATCGCCGTCTCCGCCGGGCTGACCGTCATTACGCCGATGGCGGAACGGGCATACTCCACACTGGGATCTAAGCCAAGCTTTTCATATAAAATCCGATCCGGATTGGCAATGATATGGGCTAACGTAATCTGCTTGCCTGGCACCAGCTCCTGAACGATACGCTGTTTTGCACCTTCTGCCATACCAGCATTTCCGGTATTTCCCGTATATCCTATTGTTCCTGTCTCTGCCTGAAACATATCTCTGCCAGCCCCCTTTCCAAGTTACCTATTTATAGCAATTCAGACAATCCCTACCCCGCTATATTTATTCCCTGCTGTCGTCATCCTCCGATTTGACATCGCAGGCTGCAGCTTTCCTCCACGACACGCTTTAACTGCTCCATCTTTTCCGTTGTTGGCGGCAGGATATCGGGCATCAGGTATTCCCGTCCCAGTCCCTCGTACTTATCCTGACCTAAGCGATGATACGGTAGCAGATAAATCTGCTCCACTCCCGGCAGGCTTCCGGCAAAACGGGCGATGTCGCGAATTTCCTCCGGAGTATCGTTAAAGGTAGGAATCACCGGAACACGGATCGAAAGCTCCATCCGGTGCGGCTCCCTGTCCGTTTGATAGTCTTTGGCAGCTTTGCTATATGCGGCAATTTTCCTCGCATTTTCCAGCATCAGCTCATTGGAACGCCCGGTAAATTCCTTGTGCTTTTCCGGATTTATATGCTTGATATCCAGTAAATAATGATCCAGCCATGGTAAAAGCTGCTCGATCACCTCATATTTTGCACAACCCATACTCTCCATAGCCGTATTGATTCCACACTCTTTCGCCGCCCGCAGCAAAGCGGTGGCAAACTCCGGCTGGCAGAGGCTTTCCCCGCCGGAGAGCGTCAGCCCTCCGCCGGAACGCCGGTAGTAAGGGCGATCCCGTTCCACTAGTTCCATCACCTCTGCTACCGTCACATCCTCACCGATGACCTTCGGCTTTCGGCGCAGCCGCCCGTCTGCTTCCAGAATGCCGCTGCCGTCCGGCACCAGCATCGTCTGAACGGCATATTCCTGGGACTCCGGATTACAGCACCAACGGCACCGCAGCACACAGCCCTTTAAAAAGACAATCGTGCGGATGCCCTGCCCGTCGTGGATGGAATACCTCTGTATATCAAAAATACGACCCTTTACATTCTTATATTCTTTCATCGTTTTATTCCGCACCTTTTCACATTGTTCGGCACCTTTTGCCCCAAATTTCTTAACTCCAGATGATTCAACGCTTTCCGCTTCTAAAAAACCGAGACCTCTTTTAAAAGCCGAGGCTTTTTTAAAAGCCTTGCTCCGTTCGCCTTATAATATCATCCTGCAGGGATTTTGACAAAGTAGTAAAGAGCGCGCTGTAGCCTGCTACCCGGACAACCAGATGGGCATAGTTTTCCGGATGCTTCTGGGCATCCAGTAAGGTCTCCCGGTCAACTACATTAAACTGCATATGACTTCCCTTCTGGTCAAAATACGTCCGAATCAACGCCACAAAATTTTCCAGACCACTGACCCCGCTCAGGGCAGACGGATGGAACTTCTGGTTAAAAAGCGTACCATTCGAGGCAATTCCATGATCCAGTCTGGATACGGAATTGGCTGCGGCAGTCGGTCCGTGAACGTCCTTTCCGGCAGATGGGGAAACTCCGTCTGCTACCGGGGTATGCGCCAGCCGTCCGTCCGGAGTCGCGCCTGTCTGCGCGCCTAACGGTACATTTGCCGATACCGGATAGAGTCCCGCCTGGAACATTCCGCCTCTTGGATTATGGTAGTTTTGCAATGGACGAGTATACGTATACGCCACATCTCTGGCAAAGGCATCTACCTCCGGAATATCGTTTCCAAACTTTGGAACCTCAGCAATCAAGTCATATAGTCGATCAAAGCTTCGCTGCTCCTCTTCGCTTGGTCTTCTCGCCGCAACTTCTGCCGTAATACGGGCAATCTGCGCTGCGTCTGGAGTAATACCTTTTTTCTTTAACTCCCCGACCACACTTAACACCATATCTTCGATAGAAGCTTCGTCTAATCCACGCCCATAATTCATCTGAAGCGCCTTTTTATACTCCCCAATCGTCACCTGCCTGCTCTCGTAGACAAGCTGCTTAATCGCATACAGAGAATCCGCCATATTCGCGATACCAAAGCCCTGCGGTCCGGTAAAGTTATAAACGGCGCCGCCCTCCTGTAAGGAACGCCCGCGTTTGATACAATCATCTACCATACAGGACTCAAACGGCAGCGGGCAAAGCTCTGCATGTGCTACATCAATCGCATTATCTGCATTGACCAATAAAGAAATACTATAATTCATCTGTTCTTTATAAGCATCGTAAAATTCTTCAAAAGTACGCAGTTCTTCCACTGGCTTCGTCTGAATACCGACCAATTCGCCCCGGTCATAACCGCTAGAAAATACCAGCTCCAACGGACGGCACATATTGAAAAATGCCGCGTCGTGCCAGCCCTCCGTTTTTCCTGCTTTCTGCGGCTCTACACAGCCGATGATGTTATATTCTCTGGCGTCCTCTAAGGTCAGCCCACGGCTCATCAGCGACGGAATGATCACTTCATCATTATAATAGGCAGGAAGCCCAATCCCGGTACGCGTCAATCCGGCTGCTTTTATTAACAGCTCATGCGGCGAACCATTCCACACACGAATCGAAAGGGACGGCTGCGGCAAAAAGACATGATGGGAGGCTTCGATACACAAAAAGGACAAATCATTCGTTACATCCAGCCCCTCTTTATTCTGTCCGCCGACGATCAGGTTCTGGAACAGGCTGTAGCCGGCAAATCCCTCCGCACTGGCGGCATCCCGGCATTTATTCAAATCGTTTAATTTCACCCAAATACAATCAATCAGCTCCTGAGCGGATTCTATCGTGATCCGTCCAGCCTCCAAATCTTTTTTATAATAAGGATACATATATTGGTCAAAACGACCTGGCGAAATCGAGTGTCCGCTGGATTCGAGCTGCAATAGCTGCTGCACAAACCAAAAGCTCTGGCATGCCTCATAAAAGCTCTCGGCGCCATGCTCCGGCACCCGCCCGCAATTCCTGGCGATTGCCAAAAGCTCCTCCTTCCGCTGCGAGTTCGTCTCCTGATCCGCCATCTGCTTCGCCAGTACCATATAGCGATGCGCATAACGGATCACTGCTTCACAGCTTAGAATCACCGCCTGCAGGAAGCGCGATTTTCTGGCATAGTCCGCATCTCCCGGCTGGCAGGTGTCTAACTCCGCCTGCGCCTCAGCGATAATCCCCTGATAACCGATTGCCAGAACCTTTTCATACTGCACCGTCACATGACCGACGCCATTGTAAAAATAGTTGCCCGGCGTAAACATGTTGTGCGCCATCGCCGTCAGCGTTTCCGGCGCCATATATGCGGTGGCACGTTCACTCGTCGTTTTTCCCTTCCAATATGGATGAACCCTCCGCAGATCCTCCTTTGTCTGTTCCGATATGTAAAACGGATCTGCTGCCCGATGCTCTACCGTATCAAACTCTGCCTCCAGCCACTCATAGGAAAACTCCGGATACGTCTGACAGCCTCTCGGCGCCAAGGTCGAGCTGCCGACGATCAGCTCTTCGTCCCGAATAATAATTGGAATATGATCTAAAATATGAGCAAATGCTTTTGCCCGTCTTATTACGATTGGTTCCCCCTCTGTCTGCTGATAAGACTCTGTTAGCAGCAGCGCACGCGCCGACTCGATCTCCGGCAGCTTTGCATAGAGATGTGACACCAATCTGGTAATACGCTCTGATTTTTTAATGGATTCTACAGGATATGAATTCTTCATAAAGCAAAATCCCTCCTTCTGACATGATTATAACTGGGCAGAAAAGAAATGTCAATAAAAACCTCATAAATTTTCGAGGTTTCATGTGGTTTTTGAAATTCTTGACTGCGGTTTATTGATTTTTCTTCTTTTATTTTTTTGATAGAGATAAACTTGACAAACGTATGACAAAGTGTTATTCTTTGATCGTCAACATTCTGTCATACGTTAGGAGGGTTACACTATGATACAGCAAATATCTGACGCAGAGCTTGAAATTATGAAAATCGTATGGGGAAATCCAGAGAAGGTGACACTATTTTCCTATATCATGGACGGACTTGCCGCCAGAGGCAAGCCATGTCAAA
>CAJUFW010000204.1:0-290 GCA_910585655.1 uncultured Lachnospiraceae bacterium | reverse complement strand
CTGGAGTTCAGACGTGTGCTCTTCCGATCTTGCTGTCGCGCCTGATGAATAAAGGGTTTTTAAGCGCCAGAAAAATCGGACGCCGCAACGAATATACTACGCTCGTTTCAGAAGCCGAATACCAGACAGCACAGACAAAGAATCTCCTGGACAAGATTTATGAGGGGAGCGCCAAAGGATTGGTTTCTAATCTGATTATGGGCGACCTGCTGGCAGACGAAGAGTACGAGGAATTGAAAACGCTGCTGGAGAAAGGAAAAGAAAAATCATGAATACTGTTTTAAAAGTTT
>CAJUFW010000203.1 GCA_910585655.1 uncultured Lachnospiraceae bacterium | reverse complement strand
TTTCCAGTTTTCCGTCAGCATATTTATCATACAGTGCAATCCAGCTTTTTTGTGCTACTTCCATCGACCTCATTATGGCATTCACCTTGTCAGCAACAGATAAAGGAGAAGTTCTCTTGACTCCCTGCCTTGACAGCTTACTATGGTCCAGAAATATCTTTGTCTCTTTTTTGATGGATGCAAGCACTGCCATATCCGCATCATACTTGTAAATTTTAATGTCCCTGCAATCGGAATCGGTCTTGAATAATCGCTGCTGGCAGAACACAGTGCCATAGTGTGCATTGAATAATGCCCTGCCACAGCACCCACAGTAATAGATATTTTTGAGATTTTTTCTTTCTGTCGCTTTCTGCTGTTTTAGAGAAGATACCGCCCTGATGTATTGCGGATAGGTAACAATAGGTTCGTGCGTATTCTCTACCCTTACCCATTCCTCTTTGGGACGATTTACCTGCTTTCCCCCAACGGAATCCATCTTTGTCTTTAGCTGTACCATTGTTCCAGTGTATTTTTCATCCTTTATAATATCCTCTACCTTGCAGGCAGTCCAGTAACACTTATTCCCTTTGTTCCTCCACCTTCTTGTGTTTCCTCTGGAACGGTATAATTCTGTGGGACTAGGAATTTCCCGATCATTCAGTGTCTTTGCTATCAGCGTTGTACCAATCCCTGCTATCTTCATATTGAAAATTTCACGGACAACCGCCGCTTCTTCTGGCTCTATGACCAGCTTGTGCTTATCTTCCTTTGATTTCTGATAGCCGTATAAGGCACAAGTAGAATTGTACTGCCCCTGTTCTGCCATGCGCTGCCATACAATCCGCTGTTTTCTTGACATTTCCCTGCTGTAATAGTCATAAATTAGGTTCTTGAATGCCACATCCAGACCTCCGGTGGTTCCGTCTGCCAGTTTCGCACTGTCATAATTATCATTCACGGAAATGAACCGTACTCCCAGAAAGGGAAATAACTGTTCCAGATAATTCCCCAATTCCACATAATCTCTGCCAAACCTTGAAAAGTCTTTTACAATAATGCAGTTAATCTTTCCTTTTTTAGCAAGTTCCATCATTTCTGTAAACTGCGGTCTATTATCAAAGTGTGTACCAGAAAATCCGTCGTCACATTTTTCAATGTTCTTGCATCCCTCAAACTCTTTATGATTTTTGATATAATCATGAAGCAAAGCTCGTTGTGTTGTAATACTGCCGCTTTCTGTTTTGTAAGTGCTGCCGAATACATCAGCGTCCTCTATGGAAAGCCGGACATACAAACAGACTACATATTCGTTATCTGCTACATTTCCTGCTGTATACATGTAATCTCCCCCTTCCTGCTTTCCGCCAGTTCCACAAATGCCATCATTTCATCAGAAAAAGTATACTCTATCTCAATCCTGTCCTCACCGAAAAAAGTCACTCTGCTGATCAGCGCATGTATCAAGTCCGAAGTAAGTTCCTGAAAGCCCGCATACTGTTCCATGATTTTTGCAAAGTCATGACTGCCTTCATACCCTGTCTCATAGGTAGTCTGCATTGCCGTCAGTTCGGACAGTTTTTGTGTGAGGTTTTCCGTTTCCTGAACATATTTCTGCTTTGCAAACAGATAATCTCTCTCATTTAACAGTCCGTCTACATAGTCGTTATAAAGGTTGCAATTCATAAACTGCACATGTTCCAGTCTGTTTTTTGTATCTGCTATCTGCCTCTTGTAATCCCTCTTTATCTGTTTTGCCTGTGAAGTCCTATTTAGTTTCTGTAGGACTTTCTTTGTGTCAAGAAACAGCTTCGTGTGCATCCGTAGGGCAGCTTCAACCACCGACTCCAGATCTGCTACCTTAATCTTTTTCCTTTTACAGAGCTTCTCTCCATAAGCTTCCGAATTAGGACAGATATAATGATAATAGACTTTAATTATTCCATTCCTGTCAAACACCCTCTGATAAAATTTCAGTCGTCCCCCACAATCTCCACAAAAAAGAATACGTTCAAACTTGTTTTCTTTTTTCTCTATATTATCGTATTTGCCATGACTTGCAAGTGCTTTCTGCTTTCTTTCCTCTACAAGCTTCTGCACCTGTTCAAAAAGTTCCTGGCTCACGATAGCTTCATGAGTACCTTTTACATAAATCCGCTCTGACTTTTGTACTGTATGGCTTGGTATTCCTCTATACAGAGCTTTTTTACGCAATCCCTGCTCCATATCACCCATATAGACTGGATTGACAATCATGGCAGCGATTGTACCATCATTCCATAAACTGTCTGCATATCTCTGATTCCTGGTCAGTCCTTTTTCATATTTGTAACGCATCGGAGAAGCAATTCCTTCTTCATTTAGCATCTTTGCAATTTTAGCATTTCCCATACCATCCGCCTTGCACTCAAATATCCTTACTACAATAGGGCTTACTTCTCTGTCAACAATCAACAGGTTCTTATCCTCTGGACTTTTTTTATATCCATACGGTGCTTTGTCTCCTATAAATTTCCCTTGCTTTTGTTTGATTTCAAGAGCCGTCGAAATCTTCTTTGACACGTCCTTCGCATAAGCCTCATTAATCAGATTTTTCAGCGGTACCATCAGCCCTTCCTCATCAGCACCGGCGGTCAGGCTGTCATAGCCGTCTGTAATCGCAATAAAGCGCACTCCAAAAAACGGAAATATCTTTTCCAGGTAATCTCCGGCTTCCAGGTAATTCCTTCCAAGCCTCGAAAGGTCTTTGACCACAATGCAGTCAAACTCCCCTGCACGCATATCCGCTATCATCTGCAAAAAGCCTGGACGATCAAAACGGGTACCTGTCACACCATTGTCTACGTATTCTGCTATCTGCTTCAGATATGGTTTGCTCTTTACATAATCCCGAACAAACGACAGCTGATTTTCAATGCTGTCATAAACAGCACTTTTCCTGTCCTCTAGCGACAGCCTCGCATACACCGCTGTCCGGTATACCTTTTCTTCTGCTTTCCCTTGTTCTGCTCTATCTGGCATCCCTGCTCCGGAAGCGACTGGTTTTCTGCTTTTTCTAGCCATTTGCTGCCTCCTTTCCGCCGGATACCATACAGGCTTTTACATATTCGCTGTCTCTTGCCAGCTCATCTTCAAACTGATAGAGAATCTCAATCCGATCTGCCTGATAAACCATCACTTGTTTTATCATGACTACCGCTGCATTGCGTTCTAATGTTCGGAGATTCCGGTATTGCTTAAATTCCTGAATCCATTCGTGCAGACTACTTTTATTCTCCAGCAATAGCTTCCTTTCCTGTTCGTAAGAAGTAATTGCTCGCTCCGCCTCTCCGATCCTGCGGTCATATTCTGCTTTTAATTGCAGGTACTCTTTCCGGGAAAGAATCTCATCCTTGAAATCCTCATATAAGTTCTGCTTCCTTTTTTCTTCCTTTTCCAGTTCGGCGCGCTTTCTGGCAATGCGCTCTTCAAATTTTGTCACATCTGCTTTCCGTTCCGGTGCGTTCTCTATCATCTGCAGAGCCGTTTCCAGTGTTAAGATATGTTCTATTTGTGCCTGTAACAGACATAAGACCGTTTCATGCAGAGCTGCTTCTGCAATCCGATGCGGTGAACAGATATCTTTATTCTTTTTATTACCAGAGCAGACATAATACACATACTTTTTCCCACCTGCCGGAACCGTCTTTCTTACCATCGGCTCTTTACAATCCCCGCAATAAAGCAGTCCCGCCAACGGAAACAAGCTCTTGCGGTTTGGAGAAATCCTGGTATCCTGTTTTAAAAGCTCCTGTACTAGGCAAAAATCTTTTTTGGAAATAATCGGCTCATGAGCATTTTCTATCGTAATCCATTCTTCTTTGGCTTTTGTGATTCGTGTTTTAATTTTATAGTTCGGCGTAGTCTGCTTTCCCTGTGCCAGCACTCCGGTATAAATTTCATTGCTCAGGATTCGGAGTACGG
Organism: uncultured Lachnospiraceae bacterium; assembly: GCA_910585655.1. Lineage (GTDB taxonomy): Bacteria > Bacillota > Clostridia > Lachnospirales > Lachnospiraceae > MGBC131033. The sequence continues at coordinate 1,724 of CAJUFW010000203.1, read as the reverse complement.
CATTGTAGCTCCACTTTGCCTGTGCCCCCTTTTGAAAGGTAGTTTCCAGCTTAATTCCGATGCTTCTTTTATACTCCATTGGGGAAAGAATCCCCTCCCGGTTTAATTGGTCCGCGATTTCCTGCTGATTAAAGCCGCATAGCTTCCTTGCAAAAATATCCCGGACTACCCCTGCCGCATATTCATCTATGACAAGCTGGTTTCGGTTTTTCTCATCCTTCTGATAGCCATAAACTGCAAATGCGCCGATATACTCCCCTTTTTTCCGTTTCATCTCCAAATGACTCCTGATTTTGATGGAAATATCCCGGCAATAGGCATCGTTTATCAGGTTTTTAAACGGTATCATCATATCCGCCCCGACGCTGCTCTCTGCTGTGATGCTGTCGTAATGATCTGTTACTGCAATAAAACGGACTCCCAGCATCGGAAAGATTTTTTCGATGTATCGCCCTGCTTCAATATAATTCCTGCCGAAACGGGATAAGTCTTTTACGATCACACAATTTACCGTCCCTTTTCGTATTTCTTCTAGCATTCGCTGGAAATTAGGACAATCAAAACGAACCCCGCTGTAGCCGTCATCTGCATACACGGAGTGAACCTGTATTTCTGTATGGGATTTCAAAAAGTCCATGATCAGGGCTTTCTGGTTGGAAATGCTGTTGCTGGCAAGCTTCCCTGCCTCTGCAACGTCGTCATCTTCCCTCGATAAACGAAGGTAAATGGCAGCCTGATAGATCTGAGAACTGTTCTTGTTCATCTGCAACACTCCTTGTTTTTTGATTTTCATTAAGACAGCCCTATCCTAATTCATCTAAAAAACAGAGTTTGCACATGATTTAGTTTCCTATTTGCTTTTTAGATTACCACACTTTTTGAAATTTTTCCACACCTTTTTTATTTTTGTACCGGCTTTTTTATATCCTTTTTATTACTGCCTGTTCTATTTCACTATGATACTTTTCTTAGAGGGACATAAGCAGCTCTTCAAAACGTTCGTTGAAAGAAACTCCGTTCTCGCTGTACCTTGCCTTGACAATGACGTTTCCAACCCGGAAGCAATAGGGATTTCTGATCTGCCGGAGAAATTCTTTCCGCTGTTCCTGTTTGGAAAGTCCCTCTGCTATGTTTATCTGCCGAATATCCACCACTTCTTCTGGTTTTACCGTTCGGATATCGACAGCCTGTAATGCTTCTGGCAACATCGCCAGCCCTCCTCTCTGACTGTCATAATCATATCTGGCTATGTAAAAAATAATGAGCCGCATATAAAGGGATCGCACTCCCACACTACAGTCTGACCATTGTCCAATCATAGGAATCTCCTATCCCTGGTCGTTCTGCAGGAAGCCACTCCCGGAAAGTGCATTCCGCTGAAATTCCGGTGCTGTTTTACTTCATTCCACCTGGTCGCTACACCAGCAGGCATCAACCTCTGCTTTCTCCCTTCACAGACACATGGCAGACTGCTGTCAGGCAGGCCTTCCACGAGGGAATTCTTCGCACGAAATGGGTTGCTGCCACCCTCTACCGGACAAAACAATCAGACATCTAAAAACGAACACTGACACCAAACAACAAATGTTTTCTTCTGGTTTGTTCTTAATTAAGATATCTGAGCCGATAAAAGGCGAAAATAAAATCAGTTATATGCTGCCCTATCCAATTTTCAACGAATCATGAAGGGTTATCACAGCCTATAATGAAAATAGGAGGGGCTG